>CAJQGX010000040.1 GCA_905478035.1 uncultured SAR86 cluster bacterium
TCAGCTACAACCTCTTCAGTTTTAGCTTCTTCAACTACTGGCTCTTCAGCTACAACCTCTTCAGTTTTAGCTTCTTCAACTACTGGCTCTTCAGCTACAACCTCTTCAGTTTTAGCTTCTTCAACTACTGGCTCTTCTTTTTTTATAGTTTGTATTACAGGAGATTCCTTATCTGAAATTGGTGCATAGCCTTTAGATGACTCGAGACCTCTTGCACAAGAATCTGCAATAATTTTAGTTATTAGTCTGATAGATCTAATAGCATCATCATTGCCTGGTATTACCATATCAATGCCATCTGGATCTGAGTTTGTATCTACTAAAGCTATAACAGGGATGCCCATTTTTTTTGCTTCTAATACAGCTATTTTTTCATACTTCACATCAATAACAAAAATAGCATCCGGAAGACCTTTCATGTCTTTGATTCCGCCAACACTTGCTTCAAGTTTTGTATACTCTTTCTGAATTTCAACAGCTTCTTTCTTTATAAGTTTTTCTATTCTTCCAGATGAAATCATTTCTTCAATATCTTGTAATCTTCTTATTGAGCCTCTTATTGTTTTCCAGTTGGTAAGAGTTCCACCAAGCCACCTTTTATTAACATACGGTAGCCCTAAAGCAGAAGCTTCATCTTTGATTGTTTTACTTGCAGATCTTTTTGTTCCAACAAAAAGTACTTTATTACCTTTTGAACATATATCTTCAACCTTAGAGGCAGCTGCACTTAAATGCTCTTGGGTAAGATCAAGATTAATAATGCTTATTTGTTTTCTAGTATCAAAAATGTACTGTTCCATTTTTGGATTCCAAAACCTTTGTTGATGACCGAAATGAACGCCTGCATGTAACAGGTCTTTTACAGAAACTATACTCAATTTTATTCTCCTGGGGTTATTTCTCCAATCCCAATAAAGTTGACTCAAATGAGCACCCCAACTTTAAAATCTAGGACCTTCGTGTTAAAAGTTGTTGTATTCTATAGAAGAAATTGGTCTTTTAAAAGCTATTTATCATCAAAAAAATTCTGTAATTGATATAAACCAGGGTCTTTCTTTAAAATCTTATTAGCAATCTCGAGCGCTCCTTCAGCAAAAATATTTCTTGAAAGAGCCTCGTGCTTAAATTCAATTTTATTTGAATTAAATGTAAAGCAAACTTTATGAATACCATTAACATCTCCAAACCTTAAAGATTTAATGTTTAAGGACTTAATTTTTTTATTAGAATCACTATTATTAATGAAATTTTTTAATTCTATGGCTGTTCCTGATGGAGAGTCTATTTTAGATGTATGATGCGTTTCTTCAATAAAACATTGTAGTTCTTGATCGTTATCTTTAAGAAAATTTTTAATAGAGTTTTTGAGTGTGAATATTCCCTTACTCATATTAAATGATAGAAGAATTGGTATTTTGGCTGAAGCCTTTTCAATTAAGCTTATTTGTTCGTTGCTAAAACCAGTGGTTCCAATGACAAAAGGTATATTTTGGCCTTCAAAATCTTTCAAGAGCTTTATTGTGGATTCTGGTCTTGAAAAATCTATTACAACATCGATTTTATCAAAGTTTTTTGAAGTGAGTACTTTATTATTATCAGCTTTACATAGTTGCGATATTACCTGGCCCATTTTTCCTGATAGACCATTTATATATATATTAGGCATTATTCTTTAAATTTTTCTGAAGCTTTAGAAAATGACTCTGTTCCTGGATAATTTTTGGATTGATTTAATGAATCAGTGAATTCTTTTAATAATTTAGATTGCTTTCTATCAAGGTTAGATGGAGTTTCAACAATAACTCTGCAAAGTAAATCACCTCTTCTAGAATTTCTAACAACAGCAGCGCCCTTACCTTTAATTCTAAAAATTTTTCCAGTTTGCGTTTGAGATGGGATTTTTAATGACAGCGATCCTTCTAAAGTTGGTATTTTTATTGCTCCACCAATAATAGAAATCTCAAATGGAATAGGAGCTTCAAGATATAAATCTTTACCCTCTCTTTCAAAAATAGGATTATCAATAACTCTTATTGCAACATAAAGATCACCTGATTGTCCTCCCTTCTCCCACTCTCCTTCACCAGTAAGTCTAACTTTATCTCCATTATCTACACCAGCAGGGATATTTACTGACAGAGTTTTATTTTCTTTAGTGGCTCCTAAGCCTCTACAAGGCTTACAAGGATCTTTAATTATTTGTCCTGAACCAGAACATGAAGAGCATGTTTGCTGGACTGAAAAAAAGCCTTGCTGCATTCTTACTTGTCCAGCACCATTACAATTTGAACAAACGCTTGGACTTGAACCTCTTGCTGCACCACTTCCATCACAATCATTACAAGATTTATGTGATGGTATTTTTATTTTCTTCTGAGCACCAAGTACAGCTTCTTTTAAACTTAGATCTAAATTATATTGAAGATCGGAACCTCTTCTAGATCTTCTAGAAGATGATCTTGTGCCAAAAACATCTCCAAAAATATCTCCAAAAATATCATTAATATTTACATCATTGAAGCCTTGACCGCCAGCTCCCATTCCCTCTACTCCTGAATGACCGAATTGATCATATGCAGATTTCTTTTGAGGATCATTGAGCACTTCATAAGCTTCAGCAGCTTCTTTAAACTTAGAGGCAGCTTCAGGATTATCAGGGTTTCGATCAGGATGAAACTTCATGGCTTTCTTTTTGAAAGCTTTTTTTAATTCAGCAGCAGAAGCATCCCGAGAGACTTCAAGTGTTTCGTAGTAGTCTCTCTTTGACATAAATTTTAATTACTTGTCTTCTTCTTTTACTTCTTCATACTCAGCATCAACTGTATTTTGATCAGCATCTTCTTGAGCACTATCTCCATCTTCAGAAGCTGGAGCTGAATCAGCATCCTGGGTATAAAGCTTTTGAGTTAATGGTGTAAGAACATCATTAAGATCTTTAGTTGCTGATTCTATTGATTCCGTATTCTCAGATGATATTGCTTCTTCTAGAGCAACTACAGATGCTTCAACTTGTGATTTTTCTTCATCAGAAAGTTTATCTCCTGACTCTTCAATAGTTTTACGAGTTGCATGAACAAGCATATCTGCATTATTTTTAGTTTTTACTAATTCTTCAAATTTTTTATCGTCTTCTGCATTAGCCTCTGCATCTTTAACCATATTCTCAATATCTTCATCAGATAGACCACTAGAAGCTTTGATAACAATTGATTGCTCTTTGCCAGTATTTTTATCTTTTGCAGAAACATTTAAAATACCATTGGCATCTAAATCAAAAGATACTTCAATTTGTGGTGTTCCTCTGCTAGCAGGTGGTATATCAGTTAAGTTGAATTGACCAAGTGATTTATTTTGAGCTGCCTGTGTTCTTTCACCTTGAATGACATGAACTGTAACTGCAGTTTGGTTATCTTCAGCAGTAGAAAAAACTTGTGACTTTTGCGTTGGGATAGTTGTATTTTTCTCAATAACAGGAGTTGAAACACCACCAAGTGTCTCGATTCCCAAAGTAAGTGGAGTGACATCAAGTAAAAGAACATCAGTAGTATCACCAGATAATACTGAGCCTTGTATTGCAGCTCCAACAGCAACTGCCTCATCCGGGTTTAAATCTTTTCTTGGCTCTTTGCCAAAGAATTCAGATACTTTCTTTTGGACAAGAGGCATTCTTGTTTGCCCCCCTACTAATAAGACTTCTGAGATATCAGAATTTGATAACTTAGCATCTTTTAAAGCAAGCTTAAGAGGCTCAAGACTTTTATCAACTAGGTCCTCTACTAAAGATTCAAGCTTTGCTCTCGTGATTTTATGAACGAAATGTTTTGGACCAGAACTATCAGCAGTTATATATGGGAGATTAACCTCGGTTTGCTCTGATGATGAAAGTTCAATTTTAGCTTTTTCTGCAGATTCTTTAAGTCTTTGTAGTGCGAGTGGGTCACTTTTTAAATCAAAACCTGATTCATTCTTAAACTGTTCTACGAAATAATCTATTAACCTTAAATCAAAATCTTCACCACCTAAAAAAGTATCACCATTTGTTGATAAAACTTCAAATTGGTGTTCTCCATCAACATCAGAAATCTCAATAATTGAAATATCAAATGTTCCTCCACCCAGATCATAAACTGCAACTGTTGAATCGCCTTTATGTTTATCAAGACCATAGGCTAATGCAGCTGCTGTTGGTTCATTTATAATTCTTTTAACATCAAGACCGGCAATCTTTCCAGCATCCTTGGTTGCTTGTCTTTGTGAATCATTAAAATATGCAGGTACTGTTATTACAGCTTCTTTTACTTCATGCCCTAAGTAATCTTCAGCAGTTTTTTTCATCTTTTTGAGAATCTCTGCAGCTACTTGAGGTGGTGCTAACTTTTTATTAGCTGCTTCTACCCATGCATCACCATTATCAGCTTTAATAATTTTATATGGGACCATGTCAGCATCTTTACTTACAACTTTGTCATCAAATGTCCTACCAATTAGTCTTTTGATTGCATATAGCGTATTTTCTGGATTTGTTACTGCTTGTCTCTTAGCTGGCATGCCTACAAGCACTTCATCGTTGTCTGTATATGCTATTACTGATGGGGTTGTTCTTCCGCCCTCAGCATTTTCTATAACCTTTTGTTGCTGTCCCTCTATAACAGCGACACAGCTGTTTGTTGTTCCTAAATCAATTCCTATTATTTTTGACATCTATCTTTCCTCTAATTTTTAATAACTGTAACTCTGGCTGGCCTTACTACTCTTGAATGTAATTCCCAGCCTCTCTGAAATATGTTCCCAATCGAGCCATTTTCTTTTTCTTGATCTTGCTCCATTGTTACTGCTTCATGCTTTTCTGGATTAAATTCCTCATTAACAGGATAGATGGGTATCATTCCAAATTTATCAAGGGCAGATTCAAAAGACTTTAAAGTGAGTTCTATGCCTTCTTTATCTTCTGTTGCATCTTGTGAAACATTACTTAATGCGTGTTCTAAGCTGTCAATAACTGGCAATAATTCAACTAAAAGCTTTTCTACGCCATATTTATGAGCTTTTTCAACCTCAGAAAGAGTTCTTTTGAGAGCATTATCTAAATCAGCATTAGCACGAAGTATTGATTTCTCTAACTCCTCATTTTTTTCTAGAAGCTCTTCATATGACGGAGTGCCAATATCATCAGAAGAATCTTCATCCGTAGACTCAGTTTCCAGGTTCTCATTTTCTAGACTTTCAGAATCTATATCTTTTGATTTTTTTTGTTTTGCCATAATTAAATCCTATTTGTAACGTATATTGGGATTTAAATTTCCAGTTCAAGAGCTGAACTGAATTTATGATTCTATTTTTCTTACGTGTAAAATCATGCTGTGATCTACTAGCTCATAGCCTTTTCTTTTAGCAATATCATGTTGGAGTTGTTCTAATTCTTCATCATGGAACTCAAGGACTTTTCCAGTATCTACATCTACCATGTGATCATGATGCTCATCTGAATTAATCTCATAAACAGCTTTGCTATTTTCAAAATGATGTTTGGTCACCATTCCAGCAGATTCAAATTGAGTTAAAACTCTATAAATAGTAGCCAGTCCAATATCTTCATTTTGTGAAATTAGCTCTCTGTATATATCTTCAGCACTAAAATGTGCCTCTTCCTGCAAAGCAGTTGAAGCTAGGACTTCCATAATCTTAATTCGAGGCAGTGTTGCTTTCAGTCCTGCTTTTTTGAGTTCTTCAGTTTGATTAGCCATTATGTAAACTTTAAATATTTTTTATTGTCATATAACCTATAGTGAACAGACATTATAGATATTACAAAGTATAATCCAAAAATATTATGAAACAACTCACGCGAACATTCTTTATTTTATCTTCAGTACTTATTATTAGTTCTTGCTCATCTTTCAGTCCATATAAAGTACCAGTTCTGCAAGGCAATATTATTGAGGATGATGATGTTGAAAAGCTCGTTGTTGGTCAAACCAAAGATCAGGTTCAATTTATATTAGGAACTGCAGTTATAAAGGATCCTTTTCATAATAATCGCTGGGACTATATAAACTCTGTTCAGATTGGTGATGAAATTGTTACTGAAAGAAGACTAACTGTCCTCTTTGATGAGAATGGCCTTGTTGAAAGTTGGCTATCAATTAATAGTTCAGAAGAAAACTAAACTTTATTTAATCTTCTAGTTTTTGGGTCTTGAACCAAAGGTCTTAATATCTCGACTCTTTCTCCTTCGCGTAATCTATATTTGTGAGGCAGTGGTTTAAAATTTCCATCCAATACTTCACTATTAACAGCGAGCTGAAATTTATGATCAATTGAAGATATGATTTTATGTATCTGATCAAATTCAATTAACTCAGCAACAGTCAAACTTGATGAAACCTCAAAGGTTAAAAAATGTTGTTGTTTAGTTCCTTGATACGAAAAAAAAACTTTCATGTTGCTCTATTAATAAACGATTCAATAATAGTGGATGAGAACTTATCAACTAATGCTTGAGAGGTTATTGCATTTAAAAGAAATGGTAGTTCAAACTCAGCATCAAAATTAATGCTACATGATTTATCATTTAAAGTTTTAACAGTCCAAATGCCTTTAAAATGATCAAAAGGCCCTTCTATTTGATTAATTTCTATTGAGTTATCAGAAATAGTATTTTCTGAAACTATAAAATATTCTTTTCCTAAGATATTAAATTCAAGCCTACCTATTTCTATCGGGAAGTCTCTTTTTATTAATTCAGCACCGGAACATCCGGGGATAAAATTAGAGTATTCATTGAAATTTTGAACAACTTCAAGTGCTTTATGTTTTTTCACATTTAGAAACTTTTCAAAATGAATATTTCTTTTCATTTCTCAAGTTAAAAAAATTGTCTGTAAAAAATATAAGCCACTGAAAGAGGCGCTATAAATTTAACGAAAAATCTCCATAAATAAAATAATATTGTATTCATTGAACCGATTTCATCGGTGATTATTGATTTCTTCATAAACCAGCCAACAAAAATAGCAATAAACATTCCTCCTAATGGAAGAAGTATTTGATTTGTAATGAATTCCATTGAATCAAGAAAATTTCTATCGGAAATTAAATAGAAATCAGACCATATATTGAAACTTAGTGCTGACCCAACTCCAAGAATCCATGCAATAAATGAAATTATTTCGGCAGATTTTTTTCTAGTTAAAATACCCTCTTCGGAAAGATAGGCAACACCTGGTTCAAGTAATGATATTGATGAGCTTAAGGCTGCAACAGATAGTAATATAAAAAATAAAGGGCCAACAATTTGTCCAAATTGCATTTGATTGAAAGCCGACAGCATTGAAACAAATACAAGTCCAGGACCACTATTAGGTTCAAGACTAAAAGCAAAGATGATTGGAAAAATAGCAATACCAGCAACTATTGCCACAAGTGTATCAAGAGAGGCAACAGTGAATGAATTGTTAACAATACTTTGATCTTTTGGCATATAAGCTCCATATGCCATTATCGAACCCATGCCTAGGCCTAAACTAAAAAATGCTTGGCCCATTGCTTGCAATAAAGTATCTGAAGTAACATTTGAAAAATCAGGTGCAAATAAAAATGTCATCGCCTTATTAAAGTCTCCATTAATCATTGCGTAAATAACCATAAAAATCATCAGGAATCCAAGCATTGGCATTAATATTTTAACCATTTTTCCTATGCCGTCTTTAATGCCAGCGGAAACAATCAAAGCTGTTAAAGTCATAAAAATGGTATGCCAAATAAGCAAATTAAAAGGAGAGGAAATTACACTTGCAAATTGTTCAGTAGAGCTAATTGATCCAGTAGAGCTTGCTGAAATAAAAATATAATTTAAACAAATTCCAGCTATGACACTATAGAAAGATAAAATTAAAACTCCAGCAAATATTCCACTCCAGCCTACAAAACGCCATAACGGAGTTGTATTTGAATCAATAGCAATTCGTCTCATAGCATTTACTGGGCTATTTCCTGCTCTTCGTCCAATAACAACTTCACTAATCATTATAGGAAGTCCAATAGCTAGAATGCAGGCTAAATAAATTAATACAAAAGCTCCACCACCATTCGTCCCCGCTTTATATGGAAAGCCCCAGATGTTACCCAAGCCTACAGCAGAGCCAGTAGCTGCTAGAATAAAAGTCCATTTACCAATCCAAGCACCATGTGATTTAAGTTGTTTTTCGATTTGCATAATTATTTAAAAATTTAAAGGGTTACTATAAGGATTGATCCAGTATGCAGATGATATCAGAAAACTAATAGAGACCAACAGCGATAACATTTTTCTAAAATTTTGATAATCCTCACTTCTCTTTTTAAAATCTTCTGTTGATTTTTCAAAATAATAAAAGGATTGAAAGCTAACTACTGAAATCAATAATGCACTTAATATGAAGTTAAAGTATGCAAGAATTAATAATAAACAGCCTATCAGACTATAAATAATCCCAATTGCTAGGTTCATTTTTTGATTTTCTTGGTTATCTCTCCAACCCCATGACATACCTCCTAAAAAGGTAAGAATAATAGCCCCATAAGCAATTTGAAAAACAATTGCATGATATGCAATAGCTCCGCCAAGTATCCATGGAATAATTGCTAAGATAGCGAAGGGAATAAACCCAATATATCCAAAAGTTGCTTTTATGTAATCGATATTCATTTTAATTTAATTTTTTTCTTGCACTGTAAACATCTAAGGACATAATAAAGATATGTCAAAAGATAAGCCTGCTTTAATTGTAAAGAATAAAACCGCATCAAGGAACTTTATTCTTGGTGATACATTTCAGGCTGGACTTGTTTTAGAGGGATGGGAAGTTAAATCTCTTAGAAATGGAAAGATTGATGTAAAAAACAGCTACGTCACTTTCAAAAAAGATGAGGCATGGTTATTTGGTATAAAAATAGATCCGCCGGCTTCTTTAAAAGATTTCAATGTTGATCCACTAAGAACAAGAAAACTTTTATTGAAAAAAAAGGAGATATCAGAACTCCAAAAACTAAAAAATGAAAAGGGCCTAACAATAATTATGACTTCAATGTATTGGAAGGATAATCATATTAAATGTGATATTGCTACTGGTAAAGGAAAGAAAGTAAGAGATCAAAGGCAAGATATTAAGAAAAGAGATTGGGAACGTGACCAGGGTAGAATTCTTAAGAATGCCAAAAAACAATAACCATCCTACTAAAAATTTTAAGTAATACTGTATAATCATCATCCCTATGGGGGCGAACAGGGTTCGACGTTTCTACTGGACTCCGAAGCGCATGCCAAGATTGTGGTAATTCTTGTAAAACATACTACAAAAAATTTAGTTGCAAATAACGACAACTACGCTTTAGCAGCTTAATGCTAACCGATACCAGAATTGACTATGGTTTGAAGTATCGGCAAATATCATAGTCTAGCCAAGCTGTGTTGCTTGGACACAGTTTGGTTAAAACTAATCAAGCTCGCTTTTGTACCCTGCTCCTCGGGTCACGAAAGTTAAAAAGCCAATTGGGTGAGCTATGCATGTAGAAGTTAGGCTGAAGGATTAGCGGACGCGGGTTCAATTCCCGCCGCCTCCACCATTTTTAATATCTAATAGGATAAGTAACTATATGAGAAAAAATATATTACTAACTTTGTTATTTTCTTTTTTTGTATATAATTATGTACATGCAAAAATACTCAATACTAGCTTTATTATTTTCTATTTATTCATCTAACTTATTTGCAAATCCTGCATGTTTTTCAAGCAACGATAAACTTGGTGATTCTGCATATTGGTCTATAACAGCAATAGAACTGTTTGCTCAAAAAAAATATGAGGATGCTGTGGCAGTTGTTGATCTATGTTTTGATATTTGGGGGCCTGAAGCAAAAAAAATTCAAAAAGAAATGCATGATGATAAAGTGCCTGCGCCTGCAGTTGGTAAGGTTAGCCCCGAACAAAAAAAGGCTATTCAAAAAAACTATCAGATGAATGATGTTTCTATGGCGCTTTGGACAAAGGCTGTTTCATTGGATAGGCTGGGTCTAGATATTAATGCCAAAGTAGCCTATGTTGAATGTATAAACATGACTCACGGCAGAATATGGGACTCAGGTGGGTATGAACCAAATGGTTGGTTTTGGAGTCCAGCAGAAGATTGCGCCAAAAAAGTTAAAAAGCTTATTTAATAAGCCTTAGCAGAATAAATTTCATTTGCAATACCATTGGTAAATATTATTTTTTACTGTGTACATTGATTTAAAATACTGTTACTTTCATATCAGAATATATGCATATTAGCTGTGCATAAATGATATATATACTTATTGTGTATAATATTTTTACTAAAACAATCAAAATATCAGGGGGATATTTTTATGAATAAATTAACTAGTATTTTTTCTTCACTAGTCGTATTTGCTTTCTTATTAACACCTATAGGGCTTATTGCTCAAGACACATCTTCTGTTGAAGAAGTTGTTGTTACCGGTTCATATCTGAAGAGTAGTGCTAAAGATGGAGCAAGTGCTGTCGAAGTAATTGGCAGAGACACGATTGAAGACCTAGGAGCATCAACTGCTGCAGATATTATAAGAAATATAGCTGTTGACTCAGGTTCTGAAAACAACCCAGATTCTTTTACATCTGGTTCTACTCAAGGTACATCTAATGTAAACCTTAGAGGTCTTGGTCTTTCATCAACATTAGTGTTGGTTGACGGTCGAAGACAGACTATTGCTGCTGGTACTTCTAATGATGGTGCTGTATTTGTTGATACAAATATGATCCCAATGATTGCAACTGAAAGAGTTGAAATTCTTAAAGAAGGTGCTGCTTCTATATATGGCTCAGATGCTGTTGCAGGTGTTGTTAACTTTATCTTAAGAAGAGACTTCGAAGGTATTGAATTTAATCTATCACAACAAAATACAGATATGGGCGACCAGACTGATGACAGTATGGGCGTTATCTGGGGTACTCAAACTGGAAATACTAATGTTGTAATGGCATATAGCCAATTAGATAGATCTCCTTTAGCTGGAACAGAATTATCAGATTACTCTGAATTAGCGGTCAGTGGACTTGGTAATAGCTTTTTGATTTTACCAATACCTGGAGCAAGTCCTTTCACAACAGTTGATAGTGGACCTTATGCGGGTACATATAATATTTACGAATCAATTCCTGATGCGAGTTGTGTTGCTACTAAAGGTATTTTATTACCTCAAGCTGCTCCAGCTCCTGGTCTTAGTGGCGGAACAAGGTGTGGATTTTATTATGGAGATAGATTCAACTTAGTTAATACCGAAGAACATTCAAGTGTTTATCTTTCTTCAAAGACGTCATTCGATAATGGTGTAAATTTTGAATTTGACTATATGGCAACTGATATTGATGTGCTTGATAATCCTCAATCACCTTCATACCCAGCGCTATCTTATTTAGGTAAACCAATTATGCCTGGTGTTGCAGGTAGTCCTTTTTCATACCCTATCTTATGGCTAGGAAGAGCTTTAGGCTCAGCATTCCCATCACCAAACGCTCCAAGACAAAATACAAATGAGAGAATTTCATTTGGTCTTAATGGAACTTTGATGAGTGGTAATACATGGGAAATCCATTTTACTGATAGTGAGCAAGTTCACTCTTATTTCCAGCCTGATACAAGCACATCAAGATTTGATGCTGCTATTGCTGGAGTTGGTGGTGCTAGTGGAACAGAGTCATGGAATTTATTCGATTCTTCTGCAAACTCTGCTGAATTAATTGCATACATTTCCTCTGGAGAGAGAAGAAAGACTGTTGCTGACTTAATGGTTTTAGACTTCTTAATAACTGGAACAACAGATGGTGGAGTTGATTTCGCTACTGGGCTTCAGATGAAGAAGGAAGGATATAACGTTGAAAGAAATGATGCATCAAAAGCTGTTTTTGGTCCTGATGGAAGCATCACTCAGCAATCTGATCTAATATTTTTAGGTGGTGGTTTAGAGAATCAGGATAGCAGAAACTCAACAGCAGTATTTGTTGAAGCATCTAAAGATGTAAGCGACAAGCTTCAGGTAATTGGTGCTGCTAGATATGAGCAACTTACTTCAGAATCAACATTTGATCCTAAAGTTTCTATGAGATATCAAATGAACGACAACCTTGTCTTAAGAGGTTCGTATAGTACTTCATTTAGAGAACCTTCATTGTCTCAGTTATCAACTTCTTTGGTTTCACTTCAAGGACTTCAGGATTTCAATCCAGATGGAACTGCTAAAGGTTCAACAGCGTTCATAAGAGTTGCTGTTGCACATAACCCTGACTTAGAACCAGAAACTTCAGAAAACACTAACTTTGGAGCAATTTGGACACCAAATGATCAAACTTCTTTATCAGTTGATTATTGGGGTATCGATTATGAGAACGTTATTACTATTGAAAATGCTCAAGGTAAAATAGTTGCTGATCCTACAGACCCAGATATCAAGAGACTTAATGGGGTTTTAGCAGGAGTTACAACTGAATATCAGAATGCTGAAAATGTAGAGGCTACAGGTCTTGATATTGAAGGTTCATACAACTTTGATACTGCATGGGGTCAAGCTACTGTAGGTTTCAACACTGCACGAATTTTAAGTTATGAAATTCCTAATGGATCAGGCGGAATGAGAGATGTTGTTGGTTTATTCAACCATGACAACTTTGCAAGATCTATGCCTGAAACTAAATCAGTAATATCAGCTAAATTATCTAATGGCGACCATAATTTTGCTGCTTACATCAGAATGATTTCTGAGTATGAGACAACAAGAGCACTTGATGCACTTGCTACCTCAAGAGGATTTAGTCAAGATGTTGATAGCTTTACTACTTTAGATCTAAGATATTCTTATGATATGGAAGTATCTGGTTACGATGTAAAATTATCTGCAGGAATTAACAATGCTACTGATGAAGCAGCACCAATTGTTTATGACGCAGCTAACTTTAGTTATGATCCAAAACATCATGATCCTAGAGGTCAGATGGTATTTCTTGGTATAAAAGTATCTAAGTAATTTATTTAGTTATTTAATTAAAAGGCAGCCCACAAAGCTGCCTTTTTTTTTATGCTAAAAATATGGACATTATGAGCTTTGCTCATTAAACTACGCACTCTTTAACGAAATATAAATATGGCTAACTCAAAACAATCACTTAAAAGAGCTAAACAAAACGCTGAGACATACAAACTCAGACATGCTCAAAGATCAATGGTAAGAACTGCTGTAAAAGCTGTGCGTGCAAGCATTGATGAAAACGACTCTGTAAAAGCAAAAGAAGCTCTAACAAAGGCTGAGAAAGTCTTAGACTCTTCTGCATCAAAGAAAGTGATACATAAAAATGCAGCTGCTAGAACGAAAAGCAGACTTTCTAAAGCTGTTAAAGCCCTAGGTTAAATCTAATTTACTTTGTGATATAACTTCTTCAAGGGATTGAAGAAGCTTTTGTGTGCCCTCTCCTGTCGCTGCAGAGATAAAAAATATATCTTCCTTTGAAATGCTTAATTCTTCCTGTATTTGATTTGAATGTAATTCAAGATCATCTTGATTAATCAAATCAATTTTATTGCAAACTATCCATGATACTTTTTGTGTAAGGTCATCTTTATAAGCACTTAATTCATTCTTAAGAAGTTTGATCTGATCAATAGCATCAAGATTATCTGTTGAATACAAATCAACAAATATGAGCAATAAGCCAGTTCTTGAAATGTGTTGTAAAAATTTAATGCCAAGTCCAGCGCCTTCTGATGCTCCTTCAATTAATCCAGGTATATCAGCAATCACAAAACTTGAATCTGATCCTTCTATTGTTCCTAAATGAGGTCTAAGTGTTGTGAAGGGATAACTTCCTATTTTAGGTTTTGCAGATGATACTTTATTAAGAAAAGTTGATTTACCTGCATTAGGAAATCCTACTAATCCAACATCAGCTAAAGATTTTAATTCTAATCTTATGAATCTAACTTCGCCTTCAAAGCCTAATGTAAACTTCCTTGGAGCTTGATTGGTACTAGATTTAAATCTTGCATTTCCTTGACCACCATCACCACCTTTAGCAAGAACATACTCAATATCATCATCACAACAATCTAATAGCTCATCCCCAGATATATCATCATAAATAACAGTCCCTTTTGGGATATCAATAACGAGATTATCAGCCGCAGATCCTGATTTATTTTTACCAGATCCCGGTCTACCATTTTTTGCAATAAAGACTCTTTTGTTCTGAAAATCAATAAGGGTGTTTTTATTTAAGTTGACTCTGAAAACTACATCACCGCCTTTGCCGCCATCTCCTCCATCTGGACCACCAAAAGGAATATATTTTTCTCTTCTAAAACTAGAAGCACCGGCACCACCATTCCCTGCCCTAACTTCGAGAAAGGCCTCGTCAATGAAATTCATGATTTAAAAAACGTTATTGAGTAATAACGTTCGCTGTTTTTCTGCTTTTTGGGCCTTTGTATGTAAATTCTACAACACCAGCTGCTTTAGCAAACAAGGTATCATCTTTGCCTATTCCAACATTAATGCCCGGATGAGTATTTGTTCCTCTTTGACGTATAAGAATCTCACCAGCTTTTACAACTTGTCCGCCGTATCTTTTTACGCCAAGTCTTTTGGCGTTGGAATCTCTACCGTTTTTACTGGAACCACCTGCTTTCTTATGTGCCATTATTTACTCTCTAATTTAATATCTTTAATTTCCACTTGTGAATGCCTAGCTCTGTGACCAGTTTTAGTCATACTATGCTTTCTTCTTCTAAAGCGAAGAATAGAAATCTTATCTGATTTAACAATATCAATAACTTCTGCTGTAACTTTAACATTAGATAAATAAGGTTGACCAATCTCAACATTTTTATCATCTACATAAAGTAGTACATTATCAAAAGTTATCTTTGTACCAGGCTCATCCTTTAATAAATCGACAGGCAAAGTCATGCCTTTTTCAATTTTATGTTGTTTTCCACCTGATTCTATTACTGCGTACATATTTATATCCTAAAAGGGTGCAAAATATACGCTTTAATGAAGAATTTATCAATACTTATGTATAATTTTGCTTTAAAAAATATTTAACAATGCCAGAGAAAAATTCTATAAATAATGATCTCAAAGAAGTAAACAATCTTTTAAGAAAAAATATAATCAAAGAAAAGACTATTTCTAACCTTTATGACTACATTTTCAAAAAAAATGGTAAGCAATTAAGAGCGAGATTAAGCCTTATTTCCTCTTCTATAGATAGAAGACAAGGAAAAAAAAGATACAAGTTAGCAGCAATAATTGAGCTATTGCATAATGCAACTCTAGTGCATGATGATGTTGTAGACGAGTCACCTACAAGAAGAGGCGTTAAGTCAGTAAATAATATTTGGACAAATGCACACGGGGTTTTGATTGGAGATTATATTTACTCAAAAGCATTTATGCTTATGGTCGAACTGGGCAATTCAAAAATCTTAGAAGAGTTATCTAATGCTACAAATGACATTTCCAAGGGTGAATTGATTCAGCTTGATGCAATCGGTAACACAGGCATATCTCTTTCTGAGCTTGAAGACATTAGCTATTTTAAAACCGGCAGGCTTTTTGAAGCATCAGCAAAATGTGGCGCTCTTTTAAGTGATTCTAAAGGCAGTTATGTTAAAAATATCTCTGACTGTGCTAAAAATCTTGGGATAGTTTTTCAGATAAAAGATGACTTATTGGATTATCTTGGTCAAGAGAATACTCTAGGTAAACCAGCCTTTCAGGATATTAAAGAAGGAAAAGTCACTTACCCATTTTATTTTGCATACAATAATGCTGGTCATGAAGATAAAAAAATATTGGTAACTATGCTGGGTAATAAAAAAGTTTCCCACCTAAAAGTTTCTAAATTAATTAATAGGCTCGGAGGGATTACAGAAACAGAAAATCTTGCAGTTAAGTATATTAAAAGATGTAAAGCATCCGCCCTAAAAATAGATAAACATATACAACAGGAAATGTTAAAATTGTTGGATAATTCAATAAATAGAAATAAATGACTTTTATTCCTCAAGAATCTTACTCTAAAAAAGATTTAGTAGAATGCGGAAATGGAGCCCTCTTTACTAAAGATGGAGACGGAAGGTTGCCATCGGATCAGATGTTAATGTTTGATGAAATAACAAATATTAATGATTTTGGTGGAGAATATGGTAAAGGGAAAATCGTTGCTAATCTAAAAATAAATCCTGATTTATGGTTCTTTAAATGTCACTTTAAGGAAGACCCAGTTATGCCAGGGTGTCTTGGTCTTGATGCAATGTGGCAGTTATTAGGATTCTATTTGCTTTGGTCTGGGCTGCCTGGGATTGGGAGAGCATTAGGTGCAGAGAATATAAAATTCTTTGGTCAGGTTTTGCCATCAGCCAATATTGTAAGATATGAGTTAGATATCAAAAGAGTGATTAATAGAGGTGCTGTTCTTGGTGTTGCGAATGGCAAAATGTATGTTGATGATAAAGAAATTTATAATGCTGAAAAACTAAAAGTTGGTTTATTTAACGATCCGAGTAGCTTCTAATGAAAAATGTAGTCATAACAGGTGTTGGAATCAAATCGTGTATAGGTAATTCCTATGACGATGTTCTTGAAAGTCTTAAGAATGGAAAATCAGGAATAGTATCAAATAGCTCATATGCTGATATGGGATTCAGGAGTCAGGTATCTGGTTCTATGGATATAGATTTTTCTGAATTAATTGATAGAAAACTTCTTCGCTTTATGGGTGAGTCAGCCGCATATTCATATCTTGCAGCAAAAGATGCTATTGAAATGTCATCCCTAACTGAAGAAGATCTAGATTCACCAAGAGTAGGAATAGTTGCCGGATCAGGCGGCGCATCTACAAGAGTGATGGTTTCAACTGCTGACATAGCTAGAGAAAAGGGCCCTAAAAGAATTGGTCCATATGCTGTTACCAAGTCAATGGGAAGCTCTATTTCAGCAATCTTGGGCACAGCATTCAAAATTAAAGGAATCAATTACTCTATCTCTTCTGCTTGTGCAACAAGTGCTCATTGTATTGGTCATGGTGCAGATTTAATTAAATCTGGGCAACAAGATATAGTAATAGCTGGCGGTGGAGAGGATGAGCACTGGAGTTCCTCTAGCCTTTTTGACGCTATGGGAGCGCTATCATCAAACTTTAATGATGATCCTACAAAGGCATCTAGACCATATGATAAAAATAGAGATGGTTTTGTAATATCAGGTGGCTCAGGCATCTTGATTCTTGAAGAAGAGGAACATGCTAAAAAAAGAAATGCAAATATCTTAGCTAAACTTTCAGGATATTTTGCTACTTCTGATGGTTATGACATGGTTGCACCTTCAGGAGAAGGGGCACTTAGATGCATGCAAGGAGCTCTTAAAAGTTATGGCTCAGATGTAGATTATATTAATACTCATGGAACAAGTACCCCAGTAGGCGATTTAGCAGAATTAAATGCTATAAAGGAACTTTTTGGTAATAACTCTCCAATTATTAGTTCCACAAAATCTATGACTGGACATTCTTTAGGTGCTACTGGTGCTCAAGAAGCTATTTATTCAATAATGATGTTGAAAGATAAGTTCATTGCTCCATCGATTAACGTTGAAGATGTTTGTGATGAAGCGAAAGGAATAAAACTAAATACTGAGACAACGTCATCCGAAATTAAATCAGCCATGAGTAATTCATTTGGGTTTGGTGGAACGAACGCAAGTCTAATTGTTACTAAATATTAGTACATCTCTAATAATGATTCTTTTGTATATGGGTTAATATCTTTCAGTCTGCCCTCTTTCATTTTAATAACCCATTCATGATCAGATAATAGCGCTCTTCCAACAGCAACCATGTCATACTTTTGTTCATTGATATCTTTAAGAGCTTTATCAATACTAGCGGTTTTAGCTGATGCCATCATGTCTGTGAAATCACCATCTAAGCCAACACTACCAACACTCATTGTTGGAATATTAGTAAGTTTTTTTGTCCAATAGGCAAGATTTTCATCAGAACCCTCAAACTCACTTTCCCAAAACCTTCTCATGCTTGAATGAAGATAGTCTAAGCCAGCATCACAAGGCCCTGAAAGAACTTTTAGTAAATCATCTGGGTTTGTTGCGAGTCGTGCAGTATAGTCTTGTTGTTTCCATTGAGAAAACCTAAGGCCAACAATAAATTTGTCACTTACATTATTTCTTATAGCTTTTGTTATTGATGTTGCTAAATTAGACCTTGTTTCAATTGAACCTCCGAATCTGTCATCTCTATCGTTAGTTCCATTCCATAGAAAATTATCAATTAAATAGCCATGAGCTCCATGAATCTCAACTCCATCGAATCCAATCTCTTCACAAATCTTTGCATCACTAGCATATGCATTAACTGTTTCTTCAATGTCTAGAGACGTCATTGCATGAGCCACCCTCTTTCCTGGTCTGACCAATCCTGAAGCAGTATGACCCGGAACTTCTGGATTTGGACCCATTCCTAATTTACGAAAACCGCCACAATGCCATAGCTGAGCTACAACATGTCCATTATTTTCTTTAATCCCATCAACAACTTTTTTCCAGCCATCTCTTGCTTCTTTAGAATCTAGTCGTGGTACATTTGGATATGCACTTGAAGCCTCGTGACTTACCTCAACACCCTCTGTAATAATTAACCCAACTTCTGCTTTTGCTCTTCTTTTGTAGTATTCAACAACATCATTAGTAGGTATACCTCCTGGAGATTGACTTCTTGTCATTGGAGCCATCGCCACTCTATTTCTTAGAGTTATATTTTTTAGTTTATATGGCTCAAATAACATTTTTATCCTTATTGGTCATCAAACTTATCCTTTTCGAATGGAAAAAATTCAGGCATGTCTTTACTTACTTTGTTTTCAAAAACTGCATCCCTTTTTTCTAAAAATGACATAACTCCCTCTGCTGCATCTTTAGATTTTCCTCTTGACTCAATTGCTTTACTATCAACTACGTGAGCATCTTCAGGTGAGTCTTTCTGAGAAAGACCCCAAATCATTTGTCTGGTGAGCGCAACTGATACTGGCGATGAATCTTTAATTATTTTTCTTGCTATTGATAACGTCTTATCCATAAGATTATCAGGATCAACCTTATAAGATATTAAACCGCTATCAAGTGCTGTATCTGCATCAATCATCTCTCCAGAAAAACACCATTCCAAGCTTTTTGAGATTCCTACAAGTCTTGGCAAAAACCAACTTGAGCATGCATCAGGGGCTATACCCCTCTTTGTAAATGGGAACGAAAATTTACTTGAAGAAGAAGCAACTCTAATGTCTGCAGCAAGCTGAAGAGTTGCTCCGACTCCTACAGAAACTCCATTACAAGCTATTAAAATAGGCTTGAGACATTTATACATTCTTAAAGCAAGAATCCCTCCGGAATCTCTATTAAAATCTTGCTCATAATCTGAAGAATTATCAAACCCTGAATTGAATGTATCCTTACCTGCTGACAAGTCTGCTCCTGCACAAAAAGCTTTTCCCGAAGCCGTTATAACAACAGCTCTAATATCGTCATTGCTATCAATGTGATCAAGAACATGAAGGAGGTCTTTGAGCATTTGCTGATTAAAAGCATTAAGTTTATGAGGCCTATTTAATGTTATTAGCCCAATTCCCTCATTTTCTTTAAAAAGAATTGTTTTAAAATCTGCGATCAAACCAGTTTTACTTTAAAACGGAATATCGTCGTCTGTTAACCCAGGTCCTGAATCGTCTTGAGGAAATGGTGACTCTGTTTCATTTGAAGATGATTGTGCTGGGCTTGAATTAGAAGCTCTTGATCCAAGCATAGTTAACTCATTTCCAACTATTTCAGTTGTCCATCTGTCGGCTCCAGATTTATCTTGCCACTTACGAGTTTGTAATTTACCTTCTATATAAACACTTGAGCCTTTGTCTAGATATTTTTCAACAATCTCGGCTAACTTTCCAAAATATACAACCCTATGCCATTCTGTTTTATCTCTCATTTCACCACTTTCTTTATCTTTCCAGGATTCAGTAGTAGCTATTGATATGTTAGCAACAGCAGATTGAGTTGCTGTATACCTCATTTCAGGTTTTTGGCCTAAGTTGCCAACTAAAATTACTTTATTTACGCCTCTGCTCATATTTACCTCTTATAATATTCATAGAAGTTTAACCTAAATTAATTTTTTCATCACGGATATTTTGAATCTTATGGATAGTATTTTTATAAAAGGCGCACGTACACATAATCTTAAGAATATTAGTCTAGAAATACCTAGGAATAAGATCATTGTAATAACTGGTCTTTCTGGATCAGGGAAGTCTTCATTAGCCTTTGATACTTTATATGCAGAGGGGCAAAGAAGGTATGTGGAGTCACTCTCAACATATGCTCGTCAATTTTTATCAATGATGGAAAAGCCTGATGTGGATCAAATTGAAGGTTTATCTCCAGCAATATCCATTGAGCAAAAATCTACTTCGCACAATCCAAGATCAACAGTGGGTACAGTTACTGAGATATATGATTATCTACGACTACTATATGCAAGAATAGGTTCTCCTATCTGTCCTGACCATGGCGAAGAACTAAAAGCAAAAACAGTTTCTGAGATATGTGATGAAGTTCTTAAATTAAAAGAAGGTACAAAAATTATGATTTTATCTCCTGTGGTAAGAGGTAAAAAGGGAGAGCATTTAGCTATATACGAAGAGTTAAGAAAAAGTGGTTATGTAAGAGTTAAAGTTAATAACATTGTATATCCAATTGAAGAGTTTCCTGAGCTAGAAAAAAATAAAAAGCATGACATTTCAGCAGTAATCGATAGGCTTGTTATTAAAAATAATGAAGAGGATAGATCGAGGCTTGCTGAGTCTATAGAAACATCTCTAAATCTTTCTAGTGGGCTTGTTGAAATAGAAAATATAGATAAGAAATCATCAAATTTATATTCATCAAATTTTTCTTGCTCACAGTGCGGATATGCAATTGCAGAACTCGAACCAAGAATGTTCTCTTTTAATAATCCATATGGTGCCTGTACCAGATGTGATGGACTTGGCGTAATTCAATATTTTAATGAAAATAGATTAATTCAAGATGATGAAGTATCTATTTCAAATGGCGCAATTAAAGGTTGGACTAGAAGAAATCGTTTTTATTTCTATCAACTTAAATGTTTAAGCGCGCATTATGATTTTAGTTTAACTACAAAATGGAAGGATTATCCTCAAAATATCAAGGATGTAATTCTTTGGGGCTCAAAAGAAAAGATTGATTTCTCTCATAGATTTAGAAGTGGCAGTAGAATTGTTAGAAAACATAAATTCGAGGGCATTATTCCTAGCACTGAAAGAAGATTTAAAGAAACTGATTCAGATTTTATCAGAGACGAGTTATCTAAATTAATGTCTAAAAGCTCATGTGATGAATGCGATGGATCAAGGCTAAATACTCAATCTAGAAACGTTTTCATTAATAAAACTCAAATCCATAACATAACAGGTATGAGAATTAATGATGCATTAGATTTTGTTAAGAATATGAAGCTTGATGGTGCAAAAAAGAAAATAGCTGAAAAAATTCTAAAAGAGATTACAGAAAGACTTACATTTCTTGAGGACGTAGGCCTCAATTACCTAACATTAGAAAGAAGTGCTGACACACTGTCTGGTGGTGAGGCTCAAAGAATAAGACTAGCAAGTCAGATTGGGTCAGGCTTGGTTGGTGTTACCTATGTTCTTGATGAGCCTTCAATTGGCCTTCATCAAAGAGATAACGAAAAACTAATTAAAACTTTAAATAATCTTAAAAGTCTTGGAAATACTGTAATTGTGGTTGAGCATGATGAAGAAGCTATAAGATGTGCAGATCATATTATTGATATAGGTCCCGGTGCTGGAAAGCATGGCGGAGAAATTTGTGCTGAAGGAAATCTTCAGGCGATTCTTAATAATAAAAATTCTATAACTGCAAAATATCTTTCTGGTGAAAAACAAATAAAGATTCCGTCGAAAAGAATAGCTCCAAATGACAAGATGATAAAAATTATCAACTCTTCTGAGAATAATCTTCAAAATATTTCAGCTGAAATACCCATTGGTATTTTTACGTGTATAACAGGAGTTTCCGGATCTGGTAAATCATCATTAATTAATCAGACATTGCTTCCAATAAGTTCTTTTATGCTGAATAAGGCAAAATTAAATAAAGAAATTAAGTGCGATAAAGTTGAGGGTCTTGAACATTTAGATAAGGTTATAAGTATAGATCAATCGCCCATAGGAAGAACTCCTAGATCTAATCCTGCAACATATACAGGTTTATTTTCATACATAAGAGATCTGCTTTCTCAAACCATAGAAGCTAAATCTAGAGGGTATAAACCAGGAAGGTTTAGTTTTAATGTGAAGGGTGGGCGGTGTGAAGCATGCCAAGGAGATGGTATGACAAAGGTAGAAATGCATTTTCTAGCAGATGTTTATGTTAAATGTGATGTCTGTGAGGGAAATAGATATAACGAGCAAACCTTAGAAGTTAAATACAAAGAAAAAAATATAAGTGATATTTTAAATATGACTGTTGAAGAAGCATTAGAATTTTTTGATGCCCTTCCCGCTCTAAAGAAAAAATTAGTAACGTTAGATGATGTAGGTTTAGGATATATAACATTAGGACAGTCAGCAACAACACTGTCTGGTGGTGAAGCCCAAAGAATTAAACTTGCTAAAGAATTATCAAAAAGAAGTACTGGTAAAACTTTATTTATATTAGATGAGCCTACAACAGGACTTCATTTTGCTGATATAGAGTTATTGCTAAAAGTATTAGATAGACTTAAGAGTCAAGGAAATACTATTGTTGTTATTGAGCATAATCTTGATGTGATTAAAACAGCAGATTGGATTATTGATTTAGGCCCAGAAGGAGGAAGTGATGGGGGTAATATTGTTGCCTCAGGAACCCCTGAAGATGTTGCTAAAGTTAGCAACTCCTTCACAGGTCAGTTTCTAGAAAAAATGCTCTAGGATTTTAGTTATGCTGCTGTGTCTTCTTTTAACTCAGGAGTCTCAGAAGTAGCATCTTCGCCCATAGGTCTATCTACAAGCTCAATGTAAGCCATATCAGCTTTATCACCTGGTCTAAAACCAGCTTTTATAATTCTTGTATATCCGCCCTTTCTATCTTTTGAATTTACAGAAATTTCAGTAAACAATTTTGCAACTGCTGAATCTGATCTAAGTCTACTAAAAGCAAGACGTCTGTTTGCAACAGTATCTTCTTTACCCATAGTAATTAGGGGTTCTATAACCTTTCTTAACTCTTTTGCTTTTGGAAGAGTTGTTCTAATAATATCCTGCTCAATTAAAGCGATTGCTAAGTTTTTTAGCAAAGCCTTTCTATGAGATGAATTTCTATTAAGTTTTCTTCCTGCTTTTCTATGTCTCATTTTATTATCCTACTGGTGGCCAATTATCCACATTCATTCCCAAAGAAAGCTCTTTAGAAGCAAGAACATCTTTAATCTCATTAAGTGATTTCTTTCCTAGGTTTGGAGTTTTTAATAAATCAAATTCTGATCTATGTATAAGATCACCAATTAGGAAAATACTTTCAGCTTTTAAACAGTTAGTTGATCTTACTGTTAGTTCAAGCTCTTCTATTGATCTTAGAAGGAAAGGATCAAAGTCATTTTGGTCTTTCTTAGCTTCTTGTTCAGCAATCGCATCTAAATCTACAAAAGAACTTAGTTGTTGTTGAAGGATTGTAGCTGAGTGCTCAATAGCCATTTTAGGATCCAAGGTCCCATCAGTTTCTAGTTCAATTACTAACTTATCAAGGTCAGTTCTTTTTTCAAATCTTGCATTATCAACTGTATATGAAACTCTTCTTACAGGGCTGTATGATGCATCTACTTTTAAAGCACCAACAACTCTATCTTCATCATCTCTAGTGTCAGCTGGCTCATAGCCTCTTCCAGTTTGAACTGTTAGTGTCATTTTCAAGCTAACCTTGTCAACTATGGTTGCAACATGGAAATCTTGATTTACAAGCTCTACATTTCCAGGAACCTCAAAAGATGAAGCTAAAACATCACAAGGTCCAGTTACATCAAGTGTGATTTCTGCAGTATTACCTTCTATGATATTTACTGGCATATCTTTAATATTAAGAAGAATATCTATTACATCTTCTCTAACACCCTCGATAGTACTGTACTCATGAGATATACCATCAATGGATACGTCTGTTACAGCCGCACCTGGCATTGAGGAAAGAAGAATTCTTCTTAAAGCATTACCTAATGTATGACCAAAACCTCTTTCTAGTGGCTCAAGTGTTATTTTTGATAGATTTGGTGTTATGTCGTCAACTTGTATTTCAGTTGGGACTAAAAGATCTATTACTGATATTTGCATAATTTTCTCCGTCTTTAATGTTTTATTTTGAGTAAAGCTCAATAATAAGATTTTCGTTAATTTCTGTACTTAGATCTGTTCTATCAGGAACTGATTTAAATACTCCTTTTAAGTTTGCTTCATCAACTTCAAGCCAATCACAATCTTCTCTTGTAGCTGCTATCTTTAAAGCAGCAGCAATTCTTAAATGGCCTTTCTTATTATCTCTAACTTGAATTTCATCTCCTGCTTTCATCTGATATGAAGGAATATTTACAACCTCACCATTAACTTTAAAAGCTTTATGAGAAACCATTTGTCTTGCTTCGGCTCTTGTTGAACCAAAGCCCATTCTATAAACAACGTTATCCATTCTTTTTTCTAGCAAGGACAGTAGATTTTCACCAGTATTACCTTTTGTAGATGCTGCTTTTTTATAGTAATTTCTAAATTGCTTTTCTAAAACCCCATACATACGTCTTACTTTTTGCTTTTCTCTAAGCTGAAGACCGTAATCTGAAAGTCTTCCTCTTCTTGCACCAGCTGCAACACCTGGAGGGGAATCCATATTACATTTTGATTCAATTGCTCTTACACCACTTTTCAAATAAAGGTCAGTTCCCTCTCTTCTTGAAAGTCTTAGTGTTGGTCCTGTATATCTTGCCATTTATTACTCCCTTAAACTCTTCTTTTTTTAGATGGGCGACAACCATTATGAGGAAGTGGCGTTACATCTGTAATACTTTTAATTTTTAATCCACACGCATTTAATGATCTGATAGCAGATTCTCTTCCACCACCTGGCCCTTTAACCTTTACGTCAAGATTAATCATTCCAAATTCTTTTGCAGCATTACCTGCTTTATCAGCTGCTATTTGAGCTGCAAATGGTGTACTTTTTCTTGAACCTTTAAAGCCAGATCCACCAGAAGTAGCCCAACAAACTGTATTACCTTGCTTGTCTGTAATAGTTACAATCGTATTGTTGAATGATGAATGAATGTGTGCAACACCATCAGTAACAATTTTCTTACCTTTCTTTCCTTTTACTGCCATTTTATGATCCTCTCATAGGCTTCTTAGCGCCCTTTCTAGTTCTTGCATTATTCTTAGTATTCTGACCTCTAGTAGGTAACTTTCTTCTATGTCTAATTCCACGGTAACTGCCTAAATCCATAAGCCTTTTAATGTTTGTGCTTATATTTCTTCTAAGATCACCTTCAACAACGAACTTGCCAATAGCAGTTCTTAAGTTTTCAATTTCATCTTCTGTTAAATCAGAAATTTTTCTTGTGTAATCAATCTTAAGCTCTTTACAAATATCCTGAGCTGTCTTTCTACCAATTCCAAATATGTGAGTTAATGAAATCTCAACATGTTTATTCTCTGGAATATTTACTCCTGCTATCCTTGCCATATCTTAACCTTGCCTTTGTTTATGTTTTTGGTCTGTTTTACAGATTACAAATAAGACTCCATTTCGTCTTACAATTTTGCAATTTCTGCAGATTTTCTTTACTGATGCTTTAACTTTCATATTACCTTTTATAATTTTTTAAATTAGCTTTTTTCATTAGCGATGAGTACTGTGTTGACATCATATGTGACTGAACTTGAGCCATAAAATCCATCAAGACAACAACGATAATTAAAACTGAAGTACCTCCAACAGATATTGTTGGGGATATTCCTGCGAAATTGATAAGTGCTAGTGGAAGCAAGCAAATAAGTGTTAGGTATATCGCACCAAATACTGTCAATCTAGCTAAAACTGCATCTATATAATTTGAAGTTTGTTCTCCAGGTCTAATACCAGCTATGTAAGCGCCTGATCTTTTAAGATTATCTGAAACTTCTCTAGTATTAAATGTTAATGCCAGCCAAATAAAACAGAAACTGATAATTAGTCCAGCAAATACAAGAATATATAACGGTTGGCCTGGATTTAAAGCCAGTGAAAAACTCTGTAAAAATCCTAATGATTCGCTCTGCCCAAACCATGTAGAAAGTGAGGCTGGGAATAATAAAAAGGTACTAGCAAAAATTGCAGGAATAACTCCAGCCATATTTACTTTGAAAGGTAGATGGCTTGTCTGAGCTTGCATCAATTTTCTACCTTGTTGTCTTTGAGCATAATTAACTGTGATTCTTCTCTGTCCTCTTTCAATGAAAACAACTACAGCTATTACGGCCATTGATAATATACCAATTGCAATTAGCAAAAGAACACTAATATCACCTTGCCTAGACTGTTCAAGTGCCTGACCAATTGCTCCAGGAATTCCTGTTAGGATGCTTGTAGCAATGATAATAGAAATTCCATTACCAATTCCTCTTTCTGAAACTTGTTCTCCTAACCACATTAAAAACATTGTTCCAGCAACCACTGAGAATACAGCAGAAATAAAGAATGAAGGTCCAGGTGTATATGCTAGACCGCTTGCAGATAAAGTTACGGCTAATGCTGATGCCTGAATGAACGCTAATAGAGCAGTACCATATCTTGTGTACTGAGTAATAGTATTTCTGCCTGCCTGTCCATCTTTTTTAAGCTCTTGTAAATACGGTATAGAATTTGAGAATAACTGCATAATAATTGCAGCAGATATATATGGAACAACATTAAGTGCAAAGATACTCATTCTTTCTAGCGCTCCACCAGAGAATAAGTTGAACATTTCAATAATCGTGCCCTGATTTTGATCAAATAAAGCGGATAACCTGTCAGGATCAATTCCAGGTATAGGAATATGTGTTCCTATTCTATATACAAGAATAGCAACAAATACAAAGCGAAGTCTTTTCCAAAGATCGCTCATTCCTTTACCTTGATCTGTCATAAATTATTTTGCAACCCTATCAGCTTTTTTTACACCTTTTGGTCTAATAACTGGATCAACTATGTCTGCAACACTCCCACCAGCTTTTTCTATAGACTCTTTTGCGCCCTTAGTAACCTTTATTCCTTCAACCTTTAATTTAGAATCAAGATCAAAAGTTCCAAATATTTTTACTTTTTTTACAGACTTTGAAATAATTTTATTTTCTTTTAAAGTCTCAAGAGTAATAACATCTAAACCATTAAGATTTTTTACATTAACTTCTTTAAGATGGTTATTTGTTCTAGAGCTAAAACCAAATTTTGGTAATCTCATTTGAAGTGGCATTTGACCGCCCTCAAAACCAGCTCTGACACCACCGCCGGTTCTAGATTTTTGACCTTTATGACCTCTACCAGCTGTTTTTCCTGTTCCAGAACCCATTCCGCGACCAACTCTCTTTCTATTTTGAGATGTCCCTTCATTAGACAAACTATTTAGTGTCATATTATTTGTTTCGTTTTCACTCATTTTAACTTTCCTGAATCTCTATCATGTCAGATATTTTATTAACAAGTCCCCTATTACTAGGCGTATCAACTACTGTTACTGTTTGGTTTAATTTTTTGAAACCAAGCCCTTTGATACATAACTTATGTCTCTTCATGCGACCTATGCCGCTTTTAACTAATTTTATTGTTATTGTTTTATCTTTACTCATGACGCTTGCTCAACTTTTTTTCCTCTTCTTGCAGCAACAGTATCCGGTGACTCCATTGCACTTAAAGCATTAATAGTAGCTCTTACAACATTTACAGGATTTGTAGATCCATAACATTTAGCTAAGACATTTTGTACTCCAGCTAATTCAAGAACAGCTCTCATAGCACCACCAGCAATAATTCCAGTACCTTCGGATGCTGGTTGCATATAAACATTTGCTGATCCATGTTTAGCCTTAACTGGATACCATAAAGTTGTATTGTTCAGCTCGACTTCAACCATGCTTCTTCTCGCATTTTCCATAGCTTTTTGAATTGCTATTGGAACTTCCTTTGCTTTACCTCTTCCAAATCCAACTCTTCCATTACCATCGCCAACAACGGTCAGAGCAGTAAACCCGAATATACGTCCACCCTTTACAACTTTTGCGACTCTGTTAACTTGAACTAACTTTTCTTCTAAAGCATCAACCTGTTGATTATTTGCTACGTTATTTTCTTTCATAATTTAATTAAAACTCCAGTCCAGCTTTTCTAGCCGATTCAGCTAATGCCTTGATTCTTCCATGATATTTGTAACCAGATCTATCAAAAACAACTTTTTTAATTCCATTTTCAATAGCTCTTTCAGCAACTCTTTTTCCAACAGCTTCTGCACTTTCTGTATTGTTAGACTTACTTTCTAAGTCTTTTTCAACAGTGGAAGCTGATGCGATTACTTTTGTGCCTAAATTATCAAAAATTTGTGCGTAAAAGTTTTTTGAAGATCTATAAACTGAAAGTCTTGGAGAACCTTGATCCTTAATTTTCATTCTAGTTTTCTTTGCTCTTCTTAATCTAGATATATTCTTGTCACTCATTTCTTATGCTCCAGCTGCTTTTTTAGCTTCTTTTCTTCTTACATTCTCATCTGAATATCTAACGCCCTTGCCTTTGTATGGCTCGGGTGGTCTAAAGGCTCTTATTTCAGCAGCGGCTTGACCTAAAATCTGCTTGTTATAACTTTTTAAAACTACTTCTGTTTGAGAAGGTGTTTCAACTTCTACTTCTTCAGGCAGTTGATACTTAACAGGATGTGAAAATCCTAGGGTAAGTTCTAGTAATTTACCAGATGCTTTTGCTCTGTAACCAACACCTTTTAATTCAAGCTTTTTTTCAAAGCCCGAAGAAACACCAATTATCATATTATTAACTAAGGCTCTTGTAGTTCCTGCCAAAGCAATAGACTGTTGCTTTGTTTCGTCATAATTAACATTAATTATGTTTTCAACAACCTCTAATGAAATTGTCTCAGGTAGATCAAAACTCATTTCACCAATCTTTCCTTTAACTTCAATAGCTCGATCAGATACATTTACATTCACCCCATCTACTATTTGAATTGGATTTTTTGCTACTCTGGACATATTAAAATACCTCGCAAAGAATTTCGCCGCCAACATTCTTGGATCTAGCTTCTGAATCAGTCATAAGCCCTTGGTTAGTTGAAACTATAAAAGCACCTAATCCATTTTTAACTGTATCTAAATCAGATGAGGCTGAATAATTTCTAAGGCTTGGTTTGCTTATTCTCTTAATAGTTTTAATTGCTGGAGATGAATTATGATATTTTAGAGCAACTTTAAGAGCTGGCTTACCATCCTCTTCAACCTTCTCAACTCCTTTTATATATCCCTCAGAAACTAAAACACTAATTAATTCATGTTTTAATTTAGAATGAGGCACCATTACATCGACTTTGCCACGCATTAAGCCATTTCGAATTCTTGTTAGACAATCTGCTATAGGATCTTGAAAACTCATATTATTACCAACTTGATTTAACTAAACCTGGGATATCGCCTCTCATTGCGGCTTCTCTCAGTTTGATTCTACTTAGGCCAAATTTTCTATATACAGCATGAGGTCTTCCTGTAATTTGACATCTTCTTACTACTCTTGAAGGACTTGAGTTTCTTGGAAGCTTTTGAAACTTAATAGAAGCTTCATATCTATCTTCACTTGAAGCACTAGAATCATTCATTATTGCTTTTAGGCTTGCTCTTTTTTCAGCAAACTTAGCAACTGTTTTAATTCTTTTAACTTCCCTTGCTATCATTGATTTTTTTGCCATCTCTAGTACCTACTTTTTAAATGGAAATTCTAAAACTTCTAATAAAGCTTTAGCATCTTCTTTGTTTGTTGCTGAAGTATTAATACATATATCCATACCTCTAATTGTGTCTACATTATCAAACTTGATTTCTGGAAATATAATTTGCTCTTTAATGCCAAAATTATAATTACCTTGGCCATCAAAAGACTTCGGATTTAGTCCTCTAAAATCTCTTTCCCTAGGTATGGCTATATCAATCAACCTTTCCATAAATTCATACATTTTATTGCCACGAAGAGTAACTTTACATCCAATAGGCCAGCCTTCTCTTATTTTAAAACTCGCTACAGATTGTCTAGCTTTGGTAACAACAGGTTTTTGTCCAGCAATTGCTGTCATATTTTGGACAGCAGACTCTAAATGCTTCTTATCATTAGCCGCCTCACCAACACCCATATTAATAACCACCTTGGTAAGTTTTGGTACAGCCATGACATTCTTCATGCCTAACTTCTCCTGAAGGTTAGCTTTTAGCTCATTGTTATATCTGTCTCTTAAATTTGCCATTTACTTAATCTCTTTTTTGTCTGATTTAAATAATCGTATTTTTTTTCCATCGCTATCTTTTGAATAGGAAATTTTATCTTTTGATTTTTTTGAAGGGTTCCAAATAGCAATATTTGATAACTCTATTGCCGCTTCTTGTTCTACAACACCGCCAGTAATTCCCATTTCTGGATTAGGCTTAGTGTGTTTTTTTACCATATTAATACCAGTAACAAATCCTTTATTTTTTGCTTTTAGTATTTTTCTCAAAGTGCCCTTCTTGCCCTTATCTTTGCCAGTAACAACTACTACCTCGTCGCCTGTTTTTAATTTTGTTGGAACATTATTCATTTTTATATAACCTCTGGAGCCAATGAGAGAATTTTCATATGCTTTCCATCTCTAAGCTCTCTAGTAACTGGACCAAAAACTCTAGTACCAATTGGCGCTTTTTGATTGTTTATTAAGACTGCAGCATTCTCATCAAATTTAATTAATGAGCCATCCTTCCTTCTTACACCTTTTTTTGTTCTAACAATAAGAGCATCAACAACCTGACCTTTTTTAACTTTACCTGTTGGAATGGCCTCGCGTATTGCTACTTTTATTACATCGCCAATATTGGCATACCTTCTTTTTGATCCACCAAGAACTTTAATACACATGACGCTTCTAGCACCACTATTGTCAGCAATTTTAAGAAGTGATTGCATTTGAATCATTATTCATTCTCCTCAGTAACTTCAACTTTTTCAGATACATTTTGTGCATCACCTTCGACTAGAATCCAAGTTTTGCTTTTTGAAAATGGTCTACATTCTTTAACAGTAACCTGATCACCAATTACAGCACTATTGTTTTCATCATGAGCATGAACTTTAGTTGCTCTCTTCATGACCTTTCCATATAAAGGATGCTTTACTTTTCTTTCAATTTTCACGGTAATTGTTTTATCAGCCTTGTCGCTAATTACAACTCCTGAAAGAATTCTTGGATTAGTTGAGTTCATTATTTGCTATCCTTAATTTTTAATTCATTCATTAATGTTTTTATTTTTGCAATTCTCTTTCTAACTAAAGTAAGTTGATTGGTTTCATTAAGCTGTCCGGTTTTATGCTTAATTCTTAAGTTAAATTGAGACTCTCTACTAGTAGCTAATTCAGCATCTAGTTGTTCTAAATTTTTCTTTCTGAGATCTAAAATTTCTTTGCTCATTTATACATCCTTCCTTATAAAGTGAGTTTTAACTGGAAGTTTTGCTGAAGCTAATTTAAAAGCTTCTCTAGCTAGATCCTCTTCAACACCAGCCATTTCGAACATAACCTTCCCAGGCTGAACAAGAGCAACCCAATACTCAACATTACCTTTACCTTTACCCATACGAACCTCTAAAGGCTTTTTAGTGATTGGTTTGTCTGGAAAAATTCTTATCCAAATATTACCGCCCCTTTTAATATGTCTTGTCATTGCTCGTCTAGCTGCTTCTATTTGGCGTGCTGTTATCCGCCCTCTGTCTGATGCAACTAAACCAAATCTTCCAAAAGCAACCGTATTGCCATTTTGTGCAAGGCCTCTATTACGACCTTTATGCATTTTTCTAAATTTCGTCTGTTTTGGTTGTAACATTATTAATTAGCCCCTATATCTACTTTGTATGGGTCTTCAGTAATTTCACCTTTGAATACCCAGACCTTAACACCAATAATTCCATAAGTTGTTAATGCTTCAGCAGTACCATAATCAATATCTGCTCTAAGTGTATGCAAAGGAACCCTTCCTTCTCTATACCATTCTGTTCTTGCAATCTCAGCACCATTTAATCTTCCAGAAACTTCTATTCTTACACCTTTAGCACTTTGACGAAGTGCGCTTTGAACAGTTCTTTTCATAGCTCTTCTAAACATAACTCTTCTTTCTAGTTGTTGAGCAACACCTTCAGCTAGAATCTGTGCATCTAAATCAGGTTTTCTGACCTCTTTAATATTAATTTGAGCTGGTTTTTTAACAATTTTTTGAACGGCTTTTTTGAGATTATCAATTTCTTCACCTCTTTTACCAATGATAATTCCAGGTCTAGATGTGTATATTGAAACTACAAAATTTTCTGCAGATCTTTCTAGTTCAATTTTACTAATTGATGAGTTTTTAAGATTTTTCTTAAAGTACTCTCTAACTTTTAAATCTTGAACCAGATTGGTTGAAAAATCTTTACCTTTTGCATACCAATTAGCATTTTGCTTTTTAGAGATTCCTAATCTAAAACCTGTTGGATTTACTTTTTGTCCCATTATTTATCCCCTTCAGCTAATATTATTTCGATATGACAAGTAGGTTTAATAATTCTGTCAGCTCTTCCACGCGCTCTTGGTTTCATTCTTTTTAATCTCATACCTTGATTCACAATAATTGATTTTACTGAAAGCATATCAATGTCAGCATTATTATTATTCTCTGCATTAGCGATAGCGGATTCTAGTAATTTCTTAATTACTGCTGAACCTTTTTGTTTGTTGAAAACTAAAAAGTCCATTGCATCCTGAACGGATTTTCCTCTTATTGCATTGGCAACTAAGCCTGCTTTTTGAGGAGATAATCTAGTTCCTTTTAAGTATGCTCTTGTTTCCATTATTTAGCCTTCCTATCACCTGAGTGCATTTTAAAAGTTCTGGTAATTGCAAACTCACCTAGTTTATGACCAACCATATCTTCATTGATGTAAACCGGTACATGTTGTCTGCCATTATGAACAGATATTGTTAACCCAACCATTGAAGGATTTACCATTGATCTTCTTGACCATGTTTTTATTGGTCGTTTGTCATTAGATGCTAAAGCAGCTTCGACTTTCCTCTCAAGAGATAAGTCTATGAATGGTCCTTTTTTTAGTGATCTTGGCATAATTTACTTCCTACTTCCTCTTCTTCTTATTATGAGGTCATCTGTTCTTTGATTTTTTCTAGTTTTATATCCTTTTGTTGGAACACCCCAAGGAGTGGATGGATGTCTTCCACCTGAAGTTCTACCTTCACCACCACCATGTGGATGGTCAACAGGGTTCATAGCTACACCTCTTACAGTAGGTCTAACTCCTCTCCATCTCTTTGCTCCAGCCTTACCTAAAGATTTTAAATTATTTTCTTGATTAGATACTGTTCCCAGAGTTGCTCTGCATTCCCAAAGAACCTTACGTGTTTCTCCGGACTGAAGTCTTAATGTTGCATAAATGCCTTCTTTAGCAACTAATCGAGCAGATGTTCCTGCACTTCTTGCCATTTGTGCACCCTTTAGGGGTTTAAGCTCTACGCAATGAACATTAGTTCCCAAAGGAATATCTTTAAGTTTCATTGAGTTGCCAACTTTAATTTCACATTTTTCTGCTGAGATAACCTCATCACCAACTTTAATTTTAGCTGGAGCAATAATGTATCTTCTTTCGCCATCTTTATATAAAAGAAGTGCTATATGAGCTGATCTATTAGGGTCATATTCGATTCTTTCTACAACAGCAGGAATATCAAATTTATTTCTTTTGAAATCGATTACCCTGTAATGCTGCTTATGCCCACCACCCTGATGTCTAACTGTTATTCTACCGTTATTATTTCTGCCGCCATTTTTTGACTTAGCTTTTGTTAAAGACTTCAGTGGCTTGCCTTTATATAAATCAGTCTTTATGGCAATAACACCACGTCTGCCTGGACTAGTTGGTTTTGCTTTAATAATAGCCATGATTAATTAACGCCCTCGAACTGAATTTCTGAATCTTTACTTAAAGATACAAATGCTTTTTTATAATCTGATTTTTTATAAAGGCCATTTCTATTTCTTTTTCTTTTGCCTTTAACAATTGAGGTTGTTACTTTGGTAACCTCAACTTTAAATAGTTCTTCAACTGCCTTTTTTATCTCTCTTTTGTTAGCAGTTAGGTCAACCTTAAAGACTATTTGTTTAAGTGATTCACCAACTCTAGCTGACTTTTCAGTAACTATAGGAGATTTAATTAGAGTAAATAGTTTTTCGTTATGCATCAATCCACTCCTCAATTTGTTTAAAGGCATCTGCAGTAACAGCAACTTTATTTGCTTTTAAAAGATTAACTGGATTGATTTCTCTAACTGTAATCACATCAACATTTGGGATGTTTCGAGTAGATAAATATAGGTTCATATCTAATTCATCAATTATTATTAGAACTTTGCTAAGAGAAAATTCATTAAGAAGCGAAGCTATTTCTTTAGTTTTAGGTTTATCAAGAACAGGTTTCTCAATGGCAACTAATCTGCCCTGTCTTAGTAACTCTGAGAATATAGATCTAATGGCAGCTCTATACATTTTTTTATTAATTTTTTTACTGTAATCTCTTGGAGTAGCTGCAAATGTTACACCACCGCCTCTCCATAGAGGACTTCTGATTGTCCCAGCTCTTGCTCTACCAGTACCTTTTTGTCGGAATGGCTTTTTACCACCGCCTCTAACTTCTGATCTAGTTTTTTGTTTAGATGTTCCTTGTCTACCGCCTGCCATAAAGCTTACTACAGCTTGGTGAACTAGAGACTCATTAAAGTCTTTACTGAATGCGCTATCAGATATATTTATATCTTGATTTTTTGTTGATGATAATAATTCTATTTTCATGATTTCTTCAATGCCGGTTTAATTTTCAGTTCAGATCCGTTAAAGCCTGGAACAGCACCTTTAATATAAATGACGCTATTTTCTACATCTAAGTCGACGATTTTTAAACTTTGAACTGTTTTTTGTTCGTTACCCATATGACCTGACATTTTTTTACCTTTCCAAACTCTTCCTGGAGTTTGACATTGTCCAATCGAACCATGAGCTCTATGAGATAAAGAATTACCATGAGTTGCATCCTGCATGGCAAAGTTATGACGCTTAATGACACCAGCGTAACCTTTACCTTTTGATGTTCCTGTAACGTCAACATATTGACCAATTTCAAATACATCTGCAGTTAAGTGTTTGCCAACTTTCATATCTTCAGTAATTTCATCACCGGACCTAAATTCTGCAAGAATTCCAGGTTCAAGATTTATTTTTTTATAAAATTCACTTTTAGATTTATTAACATTATTAGATTTGTTTACTTTTGAGACAACAAACGCATTGTATCCATCTCTTGAAGTAGTTTTTATATCTGCTAAAAAGTTACCACAAACAGAAACTGCAGTAACTGGGACTGACTCACCGTCTTCTAGGAAAAGACGAGTCATTCCAGATTTTTTTCCTATTAAGCCTATGCTCAATTTATTCTCCTTTATACGGGGCTAATACCCTCTATGGCCGCTATCGCGTTAATTAATGGACTAGCCTAAGCTTATTTGAACATCTACCCCAGAGGACAGATCTAATTTCATTAAAGCATCAACTGTTTTATCAGTTGGTTTGACTATATCCATAAGTCTTTTATAAGTAACAATCTCATATTGGTCTCTAGCATCTTTGTCTTTATGCGGTGATTTCAATATAGTTGTTCTTTCTTTTTTAACAGGGAGTGGTATTGGACCATTAATAACAGCACCAGTTTTTTTTACTGTTTCTACTATTAATTTGGCTGAAGCATCTATCAGTCTGTAATCAAAAGCTTTAAGCCTAATTCTGATTGATTGATTCTCCATTTTTATCCTTTATTATCCCTATCTATTTAATTTTAATACTTTTGCTTATTGCAAAAAGTGGCGTATTTTAAGCTTCTAACAGCATAACTGTCAACATTAATCACTAGTTAAATGATCTTAAGTTTTAAGAGTTTTTAAGTCCTTCTGCAATATTGTTTGGAACCTCTCCATACTTTGTAAATTCCATTGTAAATGTTGCTCTACCCTGCGTAGCAGATCTAAGATCTGTTGCATAACCAAACATTTCAGCCAAAGGAACTTCAGATGAAACTTCTTTACCAGAAGTAATATCATCCATACCTAAAATAATTCCTCTTCTTCTATTTAAGTCTCCAACAACATCACCCATATGCTCTTCAGGTGTAACAACTACAACTTTCATAACAGGCTCTAGTAGTGCAGGTCTTGCCTTATTGGCTCCTTCTTTGAGGGCCATTGATCCGGCAATCTTAAAGGCCATCTCATTTGAATCAACATCATGGAAAGAGCCATCATATAAAGTAGCTCTTAATGCTAAAAGTGGATAACCAGCTATAACACCATTTTGCATTTGCTCTTGGATTCCTTTATTTACAGCCGGTATGTATTCTTTAGGGATTACTCCACCAACGATCTTGTCGACGAATTCATATTCATCATCTAATCCTAATGGCTCTAACTTTAACCAAACATGACCATACTGACCCTTACCACCACTTTGCCTTACAAATTTACCCTCAACATCAACAGATTCTTTAATTGTTTCTCTGTAAGCAACTTGTGGTTTACCTATATTAGCCTCAACTGAGAATTCTCTTCTCATTCTATCCACTAATACATCTAAATGAAGTTCACCCATTCCTGAAATAATTGTTTGGCCTGATTCTTCATCACTAGTAACACGGAAAGATGGATCTTCTTGTGCAAGTTTGCCAAGAGCAAGAGACATCTTCTCTTGGTCAGGTTTTGATTTAGGCTCAACAGCTACAGAAATAACTGGCTCTGGGAAGTCCATTCTTTCTAACACAATTGGTTTTGCTGAATCTGATAATGTATCACCTGTAGTAATGTCTTTTAAGCCAATACATGCAGCAATATCACCAGCTCTAACTTCTTTGATTTCTTCTCTATTATTTGAATGCATTTGCACCATTCTTCCGACTCTTTCTTTTTTCTGTTTAGTTGAATTTATAACAGCATCTCCGACTTGAAGAACACCGGAATAAACTCTTATAAAAGTTAAAGTTCCAACAAATGGGTCTGTAGCAATTTTGAACGCAAGCGCAGAAAAAGGCTCGTCATCTGATGATTTTCTTGAATCCTCTTCTTCGTCCTCTTGGCTATTATTAGGAATAACCCCTGTAATAGCTTTAACTTCATCTGGGGCTGGTAAAAATTCAACAACAGCATCAAGCATAGCTTGCACACCTTTGTTTTTGAAAGCAGAGCCACATAAACCAACAATAAGCTCATTAGCCAATGATCTTATTCTTAATCCTTCTTTAACTTGCTCAACTGAAAGATCACCCGATTCAAGATAAGTATCCATTAGCTCTTCATTAGCTTCAGCTGCTGCTTCAAGCATTTCTTCACGAAGCTGGGTACATTTATCAAGAAGATCAGAAGGTATTTCTTTTGAATCAAAAGTTAGGCCTTGATCGTCTTCATTCCAATATATTGCTCGCATATTGATTAGATCTACAACACCTTTGAAATCATCTTCGGCACCAATATTGTATTGAATAGGAATTATGTTTGCTTGTAATCTTGTTTTTATTTGGTCAACCACTCTCTCAAAGTTTGCTCCAGCTCTATCCATTTTGTTAACGAACACAACTCTTGGTACTTCATATCTATTAGCTTGTCTCCAGACAGTTTCTGATTGAGGTTCAACACCAGATGTTCCACAAAACACAACTACTGCACCATCTAAAACTCTTAATGACCTTTCAACTTCAATGGTAAAATCTACGTGACCTGGCGTATCAATAATATTAATTCTATGTTGAGGGAATTGTTGTTCCATTCCACTCCAGAAACATGTTGTTGCTGCTGAAGTAATCGTAATACCTCTTTCTTGCTCTTGTTCCATCCAGTCCATAGTAGCTGCGCCATCATGAACTTCTCCAATTTTATGAGATAGACCAGTGTAAAAAAGAACTCTTTCAGTTGTAGTTGTTTTACCTGCATCTACATGGGCACAGATACCAACGTTACGATATTTATTTAATACTATTTGTCTAGCCATAATTTAATTTTTTTATATGTGATTGATTATTAAAATCTAAAATGAGAGAAGGCTTTATTAGCTTCAGCCATTTTATGAACATCTTCTCTTTTTCTAACAGCTGATCCCTTCTTCTGCGATGCATCCATAAGCTCACCAGCAAGTCTAAGATTCATTGATTTTTCACTTCTTTTTCTTGCAGCATCAACAATCCATCTCATTGCAAGCGCCTGTCTTCTAGATGGTCTAATTTCTATAGGAACTTGATAGTTAGCGCCACCAACTCTTCTTGATTTAACCTCAACAACAGGACTGACTTCTTCAAGTGCTTTCATAAAAATTCCAAGCGGATCTTCTTTTGAAGTTTTCGTTATTTGATCAAAAGCACCATATACAATTTTTTCAGCTACAGATTTTTTACCATCTTTCATGAGATTGTTCATGAATTTAGCAAGTATGACGTCTTTGTACTTTGGATCTGGTAATACTTTTCTTTTTTCGGGACTTCTTCTTCTTGGCATAATTATTTACCTTTTTTGGCTCCATATTTGGATCTTCTTTGTTTTCTGTTAGCAACTCCGGATGTATCTAAAGTTCCTCTTACTGTGTGATATCTAACTCCAGGTAGATCTTTTACTCTTCCACCTCTTATTAAAACCAATGAATGTTCTTGAAGATTATGTCCTTCTCCACCAATATAAGATGTGACCTCAAAACCACTTGTTAATCTAACTCTACAAACTTTCCTTAAAGCTGAGTTAGGTTTTTTAGGAGTTGTTGTATATACACGAGTGCAAACACCTCTTCTTTGAGGACATGCATTCAATGCCGGTACATCTGTCTTTCTAACTTTTGGTTTTCTAGACTTTTTTAATAACTGATTTACTGTTGCCATAATATTTTTTTTTGGTTAGGCCGCGATTCTATAGATTAGATCAATTGCGGTCAACATTATTCCTCCGTTTCTTGAAGTTCTTGTCTTAGTGCTGCTTCGATATCATCTGCAGAAAGAGTTTGTTCATCAAGATCAAATTGTTTTTTATTTTTTAATTTATCATGGAATTCCATACCTGTTCCTGCAGGTATGAGTCTTCCAACTACAACATTTTCTTTTAAGCCTCTCAGATGATCCTTCTTACCAGTAACAGCTGCTTCTGTAAGGACTCTTGTAGTCTCTTGGAAAGATGCCGCTGATATGAATGAATCAGTTGCTAATGATGCTTTGGTAATTCCAAGCAGAACTCTCTCGTATTCAGCTGGAGTATTACCTGCAGATTCTACTTTAGCATTTTCTTCAATTAATTCAGCATAGCTTACTTGATCACCCTGAATAAACTTAGTGTCACCACCATCTACGATTAGTGCCTTTCTTAACATCTGTCTTAGGATAGTTTCAATATGCTTATCATTGATTGACACACCTTGAAGTCTATATACATCTTGAATCTCATTAACAATAAAGTTTGTTAATTCTGGGATGCCTTTTAGTCTTAAAATATCATGAGGACTATAAGGTCCGTCTGAAATAATATCACCTTTAGAAATTCTTTCACCTTCAAAAACTGAAAGGGTTCTGTGCTTTGGAATTAACATTTCTGTATTCTGAGCTTTCTTCGTAGCCCCTTCTGGAGTTATCACAAGCCTTACTTTGCCTTTTGTTTCTTTTCCAAAAGAAATAATACCTGTTTCCTCTGATAGAACAGAGGCATCTTTAGGTTTTCTTGCTTCAAATAAATCAGCTACCCTTGGAAGACCACCTGTTATATCTTTTGTCTTAGAAGCAACTAAAGGCATTCTTGCAATAACCTCACCAGCTGTAAGTTTTTGACCGTCTCTTAAATTGACTAGCCCTCCAGCAGGTAGTGGATATTCTGCAGGAGCATTGAAATCTCCTATTAAAAGAACTTTGCCTTTTGAGTCTACAATCTCAACTTTTGGAGATAAATCTCTACCAGCAGTAGGCCTATCAGAGACTTCTATGATTTCAATACTAGATAATCCAGTAAGCTCATCCATTTGCTCTCTAACGGTTACCCCATCTTCTATATCAATAAATCTAACTTTTCCTGATGCTTCAGCAACAATAGGTCTTGTATAAGGATCCCAAGATGCAACTTTTATTCCAGCTTCAAGATCAGATTCATTTTTAACTTCAAGTGTTGCTCCATAAGGAACTTTATACTGTTCAGTAATTTTTCCACTAGGCTCAGTAATGGTCGCCATTGCATTTCTAGACACAACAACTTCTAACTTATCTTTATTGGTAACTGTTTTCATATCATCAGAAAAAGTTACAACACCCTTGTTTTTATTATAAATTGCATTATCTTCAGAAGAGCTTGAAGCAGCTCCACCAATATGGAAAGTACGCATGGTTAGCTGAGTTCCTGGCTCACCAATAGATTGAGCAGCAACTACACCAACAGCCTCTCCTCTATGCACTAAATGACCTCTTGCTAAATCTCTACCGTAACATTTTGAGCAAACCCCTATTGATGCCTCACATGTCATAGGAGATCTAACTTTTAAAGAAGCAAGATTAAGTGTGTCAATTACATCAACAGCATCTTCATCTAACATAGTGTCTTTTTCAAAAAGAACATTGCCATCATTATCTAAAATGGGCTCAGCTATAACTCTTCCAAGGATTCTATCAGTTAATGCCTGAATTATTTCACCACCATCAATTATAGATGTTACTGTTATTGATTGGTCAGTACCACAATCTTCAATATTAATAACTGAATCCATAGAAACGTCACAAAGCCTTCTTGTAAGATATCCTGAGTTTGCAGTTTTTAAAGCTGTATCAGCAAGACCTTTCCTGGCTCCGTGAGTAGAAATAAAATACTGTAAAACTGAAAGTCCTTCCCTAAAATTAGCTGTAATAGGAGTTTCAATAATAGAACCATCTGGCTTAGACATTAACCCTCTCATTCCAGAAAGCTGTCTAATCTGCGCCGGTGAACCTCTTGCACCTGAATCTGCATAAATATATACAGAATTAAATGAGGATTGATCTACCTCTTCACCTTCAGGAGTTTTAGCAGTCTCAGTACTAATTTTTTCCATCATAGCTTTAGCTACTTGCTCATTGGCTCTAGACCAAATATCGATAACTTTATTATATCTTTCGCCTCTTGTTACAAGACCTGAATCAAATTGCTTCTCGATAGCTTTTACTTCTTTCTCTGAATCATCAATAATTTTTGCTTTTTGTTCTGGAATAACAAAGTCATTAACACCGATAGATGATCCTGATCTAGTTGAGAAATCAAACCCAAGATACATTAATTGGTCAGCAAAAATAACTGTCTCTTTCAAGCCAGCTTTTCTGTATGAGATATCAACTAATTTTGAAATTAATTTTTTATTAAGAACTTTATTAATGTTTTCAAAACCAACTGCGTTAGGAGTAATTCTCCATATAAGTACTCTACCTACAGTAGTTTCATGTATTTGCTTCTCGCCATCTTTATTAGTAATTCTAACTTTAATTGCAGCATGAATATTAAGGGTTTCAGTTTCATACGCTCTTAAAACCTCATCAGGGTCGCTGAAAACTCTGCCCGCACCATTAGCACTAGCATTATCTCTAGTCATATAATACAAACCTAAAACAACATCTTGTGTTGGATTGATAATCGGTGATCCATCAGCTGGAGATAAAATATTATTTGTAGACATCATTAAAGCTCTTGCTTCTAATTGAGCCTCTAATGTTAGAGGAACATGAACAGCCATTTGGTCGCCATCAAAGTCAGCATTAAAAGCAACACAAACTAAAGGATGAAGTTGAATAGCCTTACCTTCAATTAATTTAGGTTCAAAAGCCTGTAAACCTAGTCTATGCAGAGTTGGAGCTCTATTAAGCATAACTGGATGCTCTCTAATTACATCTTCAAGAACCTCCCATACCTCAGGAGTTTCCCTTTCTACAAGTTTTTTAGCTGCTTTAATTGTAGTCGCTAGCTCTCTTTGCTCTAACTTTCCATAAACAAATGGTTTAAATAGTTCTAAGGCCATTTTTTTAGGTAATCCACATTGATGTAGCTTTAATGTAGGTCCTGAAACAATTACTGATCTACCAGAATAATCAACCCTTTTTCCTAAAAGGTTCTGTCTAAATCTTCCACCTTTACCTTTAATCATATCTGCAAGAGATTTAAGTGGACGTTTATTAGTTCCTGTTATAACCCTTCCTCTTCTTCCATTATCTAGAAGAGCATCAACTGATTCTTGAAGCATTCTTTTTTCATTTCTTACAATGATTTCAGGTGCATTTAACTCTAAGAGTCTTTTTAATCTGTTATTTCTATTAATGACCCTTCTGTATAGATCATTTAAATCTGAAGTAGCAAAACGACCACCTTCAAGTGGTACTAGAGGTCTTAAGTCAGGTGGTAAAACTGGTAAAACATTCATAACCATCCATTCAGGTCTATTTCCTGACTCATTAAATGCTTCTAAAAGCTTAAGTCTTTTTGAAAGTTTTTTTAGCTTTGTTTCGGAGTTAGTTTGAGGAATTTCTTCTCTTATTTCTCGAATTTCTTCATTAATGTCTAATTCTTCAAGAAGAATCTGAACAGACTCTGCACCCATACCTGCTTGAAACTCGTCACCAAATTCTTCATATTTCTCAACCCACTCTTCTTCAGTTAATATCTCTCCTTTTTCAAGAGGAGTTAGTCCTGGATCAGTTACGATGTAGCTTTCAAAATATAAGACCCTTTCAATCTCTCTTAAAGTTGTATTTAAAAGTAGGCCAATTCTTGATGGAAGTGATTTTAAAAACCATATATGAGCTACCGGAGCAGCAAGATCAATATGACCCATTCTTTCTCTTCTAACTTTTGCTAGAGTAACCTCAACTCCACACTTTTCACAAACAACACCTCTGTGCTTCATTCTTTTGTATTTACCACAAATACATTCGTAATCTTTTATTGGACCAAATATTTTGGAGCAAAATAGTCCATCTCTTTCTGGTTTGAAAGTTCTATAATTTATTGTTTCTGGCTTCTTTACTTCACCAAAAGACCAAGATTTGATTACTTGTGGAGAAGCAAGTCCTGCAGAAATAGTAGTAAAATCATCCTGCCCTGTTTTTAAAGAATTTAATAAGTCTCTCAATTTAATCTCCTAATTTTCTGAATCTAATTCGAGGTTAATTCCAAGTGATTTAATCTCTTTGCTAAGAACATTAAATGACTCAGGGATATCGGCATCCATTTCATAACTTCCATCAACAATATTTTTATACATTTTTGTTCTACCTGAAACGTCATCTGATTTAACAGTTAGCATTTCTTGCAGTGTATAAGACGCACCGTATGCTTCTAAAGCCCAAACTTCCATTTCACCAAATCTTTGTCCACCAAATTGAGCTTTACCACCTAATGGCTGTTGAGTAACCAAGCTATATGAACCAGTTGATCTAGCATGCATTTTGTCGTCAACCAAATGATTCAACTTAATAATATACATATATCCAACTGTTACAGGTCTATCAAACTTAGATCCTGTTCTTCCATCATATAATGTGAATTGTCCTGATTCTGGGAGATCAGCAAGCTTTAAAAGATCTTTTACCTCACTTTCTTTTGCTCCATCAAAAACAGGAGTAGCTATAGGCAACCCATCTTTAAGATTATGAGCTAACTCCATAATTTCACTATTATTAAATGAATTTATATCTTCTTTATTTGCTGCATTAGCATTATAAAGTTTATCCAAGTAAGTTTTTAACTCAGCTGGTTTTGCATTTTCTTTAAGCATTAAATCAATTTTTTGACCGATACCTTTCGCAGCGCAACCCATATGAGTTTCAAGAATTTGTCCAACATTCATCCTTGATGGAACCCCTAGAGGATTTAAAACTATATCTACTGGATTACCATCTTTATCATACGGCATATCTTCAACTGGCATTATCTCTGAAATAACACCCTTGTTTCCATGACGTCCAGCCATTTTGTCACCAGGCTGAATTCTACGCTTGATAGCTAAGTAGACCTTAACAATTTTAATAACACCAGGAGCCAAGTCATGGCCTCTAATGATTTTTGCTTTTTTCTCTTCAAATCTAGACTTGATGTCTTTAGCGTAAGCTTTATAAGATTTCTCGGTATCCTCGATAACATCGTTGATAGAGTCTGTATCTGTTCTTATTGAGAAAAGATCATTAAGTTCTAAAGATTCTAGTTTTTCAGAAGATAATGTTTCACCTTTTTTAATACCATTACCTTTAATAGCTTTTTTACCTTTTAAGAGATCGCATAGTCTAGTTTTTGTTGCTTGTTCAACAACAAAAGCTTCGTCATCTGCATCTTTTTTTGATTGATCAAGATGATCTTGTTCTATAGCCTGAGTTCTTTCGTCTTTTTCAACTCCATCTCTAGTAAATACTTCGACACCGATAACAGTTCCTTTTGAGCTAGATCTTTGTGATGTATCTTTAACATCAGAGGCTTTTTCACCAAAAATTGCTCTTAAAAGTTTTTCTTCAGGAGAAAGCTGAGTCTCTCCTTTTGGAGTTATCTTTCCAACTAAAATGTCACCTGGCTCTACTTCAGCGCCAACATACACTATACCGCAATCATCTAATTTATTAAGAGAGCCTTCGCCTACATTAGGTATATCTGCAGTGATTTCTTCTGAACCAAGCTTTGTATCTCTAGCTACACATACAATTTCTTGAATATGAATAGATGTGAATCTGTCTTCTCTTGCAACTTTTTCAGATATGAGAATTGAATCTTCAAAGTTATAACCATTCCATGGCATGAATGCTATGCGGATATTTTGTCCTAGTGCTAGCTCCCCATTATCTACAGATGGACCATCTGCTAGAACATCACCAGCTTTCACAACATCTCCAACTCTAACAATTGGTCTTTGATTTATACAAGTATTCTGATTGGATCTTGTGTACTTCACAAGATTATATACATCGGATGCTGATTTAGATTTTTTGTCTGTAACTCTAACTACAATCCTTGATGCATCTACATTTTCAACAACACCAGAATTTTTTGCAACGATACAGACTCCTGAATCTCTTGCAACCACTGATTCAAGACCAGTTCCAACTAGAGGTTTTTCAGCTCTAAGCACTGGTACTGCTTGACGCTGCATATTAGAACCCATTAAAGCTCTGTTTGCGTCATCATGCTCTAAGAAAGGAATTAATGATGCTGCAATTGATACAACCTGTTGCGGAGATACATCCATTAGATCAACTCTATCAGATGACATCAACTCAAATTCACTAGCGTGTCTAACAGCAACAAGATCATCAACAAATTTATTTTTATTATCTAGGGCAACATTAGCCTGAGCAATTACATGCTCTGCTTCATCAATAGCAGATAAATACATTATTTCATCTGTAACTGTACCGTTAACAACTTTTCTGTAAGGAGTTTCAATAAAGCCATATTGGTTGGTTCTTGAGTACGAAGCAAAAGAATTAATTAAACCAATATTCGGTCCTTCTGGAGTTTCAATTGGGCACACTCTTCCATAATGGGTAGGATGAACGTCTCTAACCTCAAAACCTGCTCTTTCTCTAGTAAGACCACCTGGTCCTAAAGCAGATACTCTTCTTTTGTGAGTAATTTCAGACAGTGGATTGTTTTGATCCATAAACTGAGATAATTGGCTAGAGCCAAAAAATTCTTTAATGGCTGCAGTAACAGGCTTTGCATTGATTAGATCTTGCGGTCCTAGCTCATCTGCTTCTGCCATACTTAATCTTTCTCTAACAGCTCTTTCGACTCTTATTAGACCAACTCTAAACTGGTTTGCTGTCATTTCTCCAACAGATCTAACTCTTCTATTACCAAGGTGATCAATATCGTCAACAATATCATGACCATCACGAATATTAACAATACCTTTCATTACTTCAATAATGTCTTCTTTGTCTAAAATATTATCATTCTCTTTTGCAGAATCTAACTTCAAGCGTCTATTAAACTTCATTCTTCCAACTTCAGATAAATCATATCTTTCTTCGTTAAAGAACAGATTATTGAATAAAGTTTCTGCTGAATCTTTGGTTGGTGGTTCTCCAGGTCTCATCATTCTGTAGATTTCTACAAGAGCTTCAAGCCTATTTGATGTTGGATCTGCTCTAAGTGTATTAGAGATATATGGCCCTTTATCAAGCTCATTTATAAATAAACAAGTAATTTCTGATACATTATTTTCTTTAAGAGTCTCTAAAACTTCATTATCTATTTCAGTATTGGCAGAATATAAAACTTCGCCTGTCTCTTTGTTAAAAATATCTTTAGATAGAACTTTTCCAACCAAAAACTCTTCAGCAAGTGTAATTTCATTAACATTGGCATTCGATAACTCTTTAATATGCCTAGCAGTAATTCTTTTTCCTGCCTGAACATAAACCTTACTTTTAACTTTTAAATCAACTGGAAGTGTTTCACCTCTCAATCTCTCAGGAATAAGCGCAAGTTTTACAGTGTCTTTTTCAAGAACAAAAGCATCTTCATCATAAAACTCAGAAAGAATTTCTTCAGTGCCCATATCTAATGCTCTAAGCATAATGGTTGCTGGTATTTTTCTTCTTCTATCTATTCTGCTAAATAAAATATCTTTAGGATCGAATTCAAAATCTAACCATGAGCCTCTGTAAGGAATAATTCTAGCTGAATATAATACCTTGCCAGAAGAATGTGTTTTGCCTTTGTCATGATCATAAAATACACCAGGAGACCTATGAAGTTGTGATACCACAACCCTTTCAGTTCCATTAACAACGAATGATGCATCTGAAGTCATTAATGGGACTTCGCCCATGAAAACTTCCCCTTCTTTTATATCCTTAACTTCTTTGAAGTTTGTTTCTCTATCATAAAGAACTAACTTTACTTTTATTCTGAGCGGAGCAGAGTAGGATAAGCCCTGAACTAAACACTCTTGAACATCATAAGTGTTTTTACCCAATTCATATGAAACATATTCAAGAGCAGCATTTCCTGAAACACTTTTAATAGGGAACAAGGACTGGAATACATCTTCAAGTCCCTGTTTTTTCCTAGCATCAGGAGCCACATCAGCTTGTAAAAATTCAGAATAAGATTTAGTTTGAGTTTCAATAAGATTAGGAAGTTCCATAACCTTGGAGAAAGTTCCAAAGTTTTTTCTTATTCTTTTCTTTTCTGTATAGCTGTATGACATAAATGCGCCCTTTTATTTATTATTTATATGTTTAATGGTTTATTTAAGTTCTGCAGTTGCTCCAGCCTCAGTAAGCTGAGTTAACATTGCTTCTGCATCATCTTTACTAGCACCTTCTTTAACTGTACTAGGTGCGCCATCTACCATATCTTTTGCTTCTTTTAATCCAAGACCAGTTATAGCTCTTACAGCTTTAATAACTTGTACTTTTTGATCGCCTGCTGCATTTAATACAACATCAAAAGCATCTTTTTCTTCAGCTGCTTCTGCGTCTCCGCCTGCTGCCGCTGCTGGTGCTGCTGCAACTGCTGCTGCTGCTGTCACACCAAACTTTTCTTCGATATCAGAAATAAGATCTACAAGATCCATTACTGACATCTCTTCTATAGCTTTTAAAATATCCTCTTTACTAGTTGCCATTCTAATTCTCCTTATAATTTAGGCTTCTGCCTTTTTTTTGTCTTGAACTGCTGTTAAAACTCTAGCTAATTTACTTGGCACTTCATTTAACAAAGTAGCAAATTTACTAACTGGAGCCTGCAACACATTTGCAATGAGGCCATAAGCCTCAACTTTAGATGGAAGGCTAGCAAGAATATCTATTTGGCCTCCATCAAGTAACTGCCCTTCAACTACCAAAGCTTTGATTTCTAAATTATCAAAATTCTTTGCATATGTTTTAAGCAATTTAGCCGCTGCACCTGGTTCTTCAAAAGAAAAAGCAAATAAAGATGGTCCAACAAGCACTTCATCTGAACAACCAAAATCAGTTCCCTCAAATGCTAATTTAGCAAGCGAGTTCTTGATTATTTGAATATGTATACCAGACTGAGTAGCCTTTTGCCTCACTTCAGAAAGCTCAGTAACCTTTAGGCCCCTTGCATCTGAAATAACTAAAGATGATGCATTCGATGCAACTTCCTTAACTTCACCAACTATTCTTTCTTTTTCACTTTTTGATAACGCCACAGCAATTCTCCTGTTTAAGCCTCTCGGCCATTCGGCGACAAATTGCAAAATTACAATTTGAACACCACCTACGTAGGAAATTAAGTCTCGCGACACCTACGGTCTTTGACGGCTGCGTAAACGCAACTATCTAGCTATATAATTTCTTATAAAGCTAAAACTTATACCAGCTCTGATGAGTTTATTTTTATACCAGGTCCCATAGTGCTACTTAAAGCAATATTACCTATATAAACTCCCTTTGCAGATGCTGGCTTTAATTTTTTTAATTCTTCTAATAATGCAGTTGCATTGGATTGTATCTTTTCAAGATCAAAAGAAACCTTACCAATACTTCCATGAATGATTCCATTTTTATCTGTTCTGAATCTTACTTGACCAGCTTTTACATTATTAATAGCAGTAGCAACATCATCTGAAACCGTGCCAGTTTTAGGGTTAGGCATTAAACCCTTTGGCCCCAATACTTGTCCAAGCTTTCCAACAACTTTCATAGCTGCATTTGTTGAAATAACAACATCAACTGAAATCTCTTCTTTAGAGAATTTCTCAGCAAGGTCTTCCATTCCAATATATTCAGCACCTGCTGCTTTGGCTGCTTCAGCTTGATCTCCGTCTGCAAAAACAGCAACGGTAACTTGCTTTCCTAAACTGTTAGGAAGAGTAACCGCGCCTCTGACATTTTGATCAGATTTATTTGGGTCTACACCAAGTCTGATTGCAATATCAACAGACTCTTCAAATTTACTAGATTTAACAGATTTTAATATTTCTAAAGCATCTGCCATAGAATATGTCATCTCAGGATCAACTTTTTCAAGAATAATTTTTTGTTTATTTGTTACTTTGCTCATAGATCTACCTCAACTCCCATACTTCTTGCTGTACCAGCAATGATTAGAACAGCAGCATCAATATCATTGGAATTTAAGTCTGGTTCTTTTTGTTTTGCTATGTCTTCTAATTGTGCTCTTGTTAATTTACCAACCTTTTCTCTGTTAGGCTCTCCACTTCCTTTTGGAATACCTAAGGTTTTTCTTATCAAGACAGCAGCTGGGGGTGTTTTAACAATAAATGTAAAAGATTTATCTTCATATACAGTAATAACAACTGGAAGAGGCATACCTTTTTCAGCACTCTGAGTTTCAGCATTAAATGCATTACAGAAATCCATTATATTTACGCCAACTTGACCCAAAGCTGGTCCAACAGGAGGGCTAGGATTAGCTCCACCAGCAGGAATCTGTAATTTAAGGATATTTGCTACTTTTTTTGCCATTATGTTTTCTCTATTTGAATGAACTCAAGATCGACAGGTGTTGCTCTTCCAAGTATTTGGACTGAAACTTTTACCATGTTTCTCTCATAATCTACATTTTCTACAACACCATTAAAGTCATTGAAAGGCCCATCACAGACTCTGACAACCTCACCAGGCTCATAAATTGTTTTAGGAGCCGGAGCATCTTCACCGACTTCAATTCTATTGATAATGCTATTAACATCTTCTTCTGAAATTGGCAGAGGTCTATCTTTAGTCCCCCCAACAAAGCCTGAAACCCTAGGAGTTGATTGAACTAGTTGCCAAGAATCATCCTCAAGTAACATTTCAATTAAAATGTATCCTGGAAAAAATTTTCTTTCAGTAGTTTTTTTTGTGCCACCTTTCAATTCAACAATTTGTTCTGTAGGTATTAAAATTTCACCAAATTTTTCAGACAAGCCGTTTAGCTCTATCTTTTCTTCTAAAGCTATTTTCACTTTTTGCTCATATCCTGAGTAAGCTTGTATTACGTACCAATCCATATATTTAACCTAATACCAATTTCGTTAAGAATGTTAATAATGATTCTAAGCCCCAAAAAAATAAGCAAAGAACTACAATTGAACTGAATACTACTAAAAATGTTTGAGTTGTTTCTAATCTTGTAGGCCAAACAACCTTTCTTATTTCTGTTCTAGACTCACGCATTAACTTGATTGCATTGGATCCAAAATTAGTAATAGAAAGAACTCCAAGACCAATAATAAATAAAAATACAACTCCAAGTACTCTATATAAAAAAGCTATCTCTACAAAATAGCTGTTTCCAACAACAGCTGCTGCAAATACGGAAAGAGCAATAAACCACTTTAGTCTATCTACTGATTTCGAAGCTACTACTTTAGTCATATATTTCCTATTTAGGCTGCCATTTTAATTTGGCAGGCCAGGAGGGTCTCGAACCCACAACCCCCGGTTTTGGAGACCGGTACTCTACCAATTGAGCTACTGGCCTAAAACACATTTTCATATTCTTCAGAGACAAGTAAGCCGAGACACAAAGGCCTCGGCTAATAAGTCAATTTTTACTCAATAATTTTTGATACTACGCCAGCACCCACAGTTCTGCCGCCTTCTCTAATTGCAAATTTTAGACCTTCGTCCATAGCAATAGGAGCAATAAGTTCAATATTCATTTTAATATTATCGCCCGGCATAACCATTTCAACTCCACTTGGAAGTTCGCATGCACCTGTGACATCAGTTGTTCTGAAATAGAACTGAGGTCTATAGTTATTCATAAATGGAGTATGTCTTCCACCTTCATCTTTGCTTAGTACATAGATTTCAGCCTCAAATTTTGTGTGAGGAGAAATAGCTCCAGGCTTAGATAAAACCTGCCCTCTTTCTACAGCATCTCTTTCAACACCTCTTAATAGAACTCCACAGTTTTCTCCAGCTCTACCTTCATCAAGGGATTTTCTAAACATTTCAACACCTGTACAAGTAGTAGAGGTTGTGTCCTTAATTCCAATAATTTCAAGTGCATCACCAGTGTTAACAATACCAGTTTCGATTCTTCCTGTTACAACTGTTCCTCTTCCAGAAATTGTAAACACGTCTTCAATAGGCATTAAGAAAGCACCATCTACTGGTCTTTCAGGCTCTGGTACATAACTATCTAGAGTTTCAATCAATTTTGTTACTGAAGGAACACCTATTTCAGATGAATCACCTTCTAAAGCTTTTAATGCACTACCAACGATTATTGGAGTGTCATCACCTGGGAAATCATATTCATTTAACAGCTCTCTAATTTCCATCTCAACAAGCTCTATCATTTCTGGATCATCATTTTGATCTGCTTTATTCATGTATACAACGATATATGGAACTCCAACCTGTCTACATAATAGAATGTGCTCTCTTGTTTGTGGCATAGGACCATCAGCAGCACTTACTACTAATATAGCTCCGTCCATCTGAGCAGCACCAGTAATCATATTTTTTACATAGTCTGCGTGACCTGGACAATCAACGTGAGCATAATGACGAGCAGTTGATACATACTCAACGTGAGAAGTAGCAATAGTTATTCCTCTTTCTCTTTCTTCTGGAGCGTTATCAATATTTGCAAAGTCAACAGCGTCTCCACCGAAAACCTCTGCAGCTACTTTAGTTAATGCAGCTGTAAGCGTAGTTTTACCATGATCAACGTGACCAACTGTCCCAACGTTTACGTGGGGTAGCGTTCTTTCGAATTTTTCTCTTGCCATTTTTATATGCCTCTCTGAAATAATTATTTTATTAAAATGGAGCTCATAACCGGACTTGAACCGGTGACCTCTTACTTACCAAGCAAGTGCTCTACCACTGAGCTATATGAGCCCGAATATGTAGCATCCTATTTTAAGGTGGCGTATTATCCCTCTAAAAAGTATTAAACTCAACCTTTTTTCAAGATAAATATTAGATTATTTTTATGGATAATATCTGCGGAAATAAGCGTGGTGGAGAGGGTAGGATTCGAACCTACGTAGCCGAAGCGGCAGATTTACAGTCTGCTGGTATTAACCACTCACCCACCTCTCCATTTCACGGTAGCTATTTTTGTTCTAGAATGAGTTTAAGTCAACTAGTTTATGAAATTGAACACACTTAATATAAATAAAATTCTTAAAAATATTGATGAAAATAGAGTCAATATAGTCATATACGACAAAATAGGCTCAACAAATGATGAATGCAAATCTAAAAAGCTAAACAAAGATTTTAATATTATTTGTGCAGAGGAACAGACAAAAGGCAGAGGCAGGATGGGAAAAGAGTGGTCTAGTCCTCTAGGAAATATTTACATGTCGATAGCTTTTTCTGGATCAACTATTGACGAGCCCTTGAGTTTAATTACAGGTTTAATTTGTCGGGAAGCAATAAATAAAGTTATTAAAGAGGATGTTGTTGGACTTAAATGGCCTAATGATATTATTTTGAATAAAAAAAAGATTGGGGGAGTATTAGTAGAAAAAGAAGTTCTTGGCTTTGATGTAATTAATATAGTTGGTATTGGGATAAATCTTAAAGTTGTTAAGAAAGAATCTTGGTGGGGAGATCTTTCAAACTATCATAATGATATAGATAGAAATGAACTTATTAATATTATCGTAACTAAATTTATTTCTTATGTTGATGCGGGGATGAGCAACTGGAAGAAGAGATGGGAAGATTCTTGCATGCATCTAAATTCAAATATTAAAATTCAAAGCAATAATAATTTTATTAATGAAGGAAAATTTATTGGCATAAATAACACAGGCGCTTTAAAAATAAATTCTATTAAGGATGGTAAAATTTATGAATATGAGTATGGCGATATTTCAATAAAAGGAGTTTACTAAGTAAATGAAACATTACATTAAAGGGATAAATCTTTTGGAAGATTATGTGCAAAGTAATAATAAGATCTTATTTGGGGCTGGATGCTTTTGGGGAGTTGAAAGAAAGTTCTGGAATGTTCCTGGTGTTAAAATAACTACAGTTGGTTATGCTGGAGGAAAAACTGAGAATCCTTCATATGAAGATGTTTGTTATAAAGATACAAACCATGCTGAAGTAGTTGAAGTTATTTTTAATATTAGTGAAATTTCTCTAAGAGAATTATTAAAAGTTTTTTGGGAATGTCATGATCCTACTCAAGGAATGAGACAAGGTAATGATAAGGGAACTCAATATAGATCGGTAATATATTGCTCTTCTGAGGAAGATCTAAGAATATGTGTAGACAGCAGATCACAATATCAAAATATTCTTAAAACAAATGGTTATAGCGACATAACAACTGAAATAGCTTTAAGTCCAAAGTATTTTCTTGCTGAGGAATACCATCAACAGTATCTTGCAAAAAATCCAAATGGCTATTGTGGTCTTGGTGGGACAAATTGTTCTTTCCCAAACGATTAATTTGTATATAATGTTTTTTTTTGCCGGTATAGCTCAGTTGGTAGAGCAACTGATTTGTAATCAGTAGGTCCCGAGTTCGACTCTTGGTGCCGGCACCATATACTTAATTTCTATAGGTATTTGGTTTTTCAAGATTTTTAGTATAACGATCACGCAACCTACTTGATCTTGTTGTTAAATCAACATCGACTCCATTTATGTATACTTTTTCAGGCATACTTGATGGCTCAAGCGGATCTGCTTCCCATATTACTAAATCTGCAATATTTCCTTGTTTTATAACGCCTCTGCCTTTTATATTAAATGACTCTGCAACATTGCTTGTTATCGACCTAATCGCCCCGCCATATGTCATACCATTTGCAACAGCTATACCAGCGCCCTGTCTTATTAAATGATAATTATGTGCTCGCGAAGTATTAAACATTAATTTAATACCTGATTTTTCAAGCCTACTTGAAAGATTGATATTTGAAGCTAATTCATCAAAAGAATTTGGGATATTGTTTATTGGATTGACTATTAATGGGATATTATTTTTAGCTAAACTCTCAGAAACTAAAGCTGATTCCTGAGCGCCCATAATTATTAAGTTGAGTTTGTATTTTTTCTTTAGTTCTATAAGTTTCAAAATATCTGATGCTCTGTTGGCTTTTATAATCAAAGGAAGATTTTCATTCATTAAGCTATAAAGTGCTTTTAAATCTCTCGGCATCAGTTCCATATAACTAGCAACAGCTGAGTTTTCGATGAGTGCATTTAGATCACTGTTAGATTTAATATCTTTACCAGTGATAGAAGATGCAAAGGAAAGAATATCATCCATTACAGATAAGGTTTCTGACCTTGAAGATGAATTGCTCGCACCAAGCCTCCCTATCATAACCATGTCTCTATTGCTTGTTATGTTAAGACTACCATCTAGAACAAAATATGAACCAAGACCACCTATTGGACTAGATGTATTTCTTGGAAGAGTAATTGCTGAAGTAATACCATTAGCCCTGTTCCAAGGAACCAGTGTAGAGTTCGGATTAAATGCATCATGAATACTAAATCCAATTTTATAGATATCTGAGCCATCATCCCTAGTTGTACTTAAAGCTCCAATCTCGACAATACCGATTTCAGTATCGGCAGCAATGAATCCAGGTGTCACTATTTTGCCAGTTGCATCAATAGAAATATCACCTTGAACTAAAGTTGAAGATACTTTTTTAATAATTCCATCTTCAAAAAGAATATTGCCAACAAATGGCTCATCCGATATTCCATCGTAGATAGTTGCATTTTTAATGACAACGCTTTGACTCTCAATAAAATTGATATTTAAAAGAATTACCATTGCGAATAATATTGTTTTACATTTCATCATTCTTGTATCCTATTTTTATTTGGATTTAATATCCCGATATCAAAATCAGAACTGGGCTCTAAACCTGAATTCCTATCAAAAGCAAGAGCACCATCAATATAAACTTTTTCAGCAAGAGCATAGACGCTAAATGGATTTTTTGACCATAAAACAACATCAGCATTTTTACCAACTTTTAAAGATCCTGTTTGATCATAGATTCCTGAAGCTTTTGCTGGATTACTAGTTATCCACTTCATAGCTCTTGCTTTGGAAATATTAAAGCCAGCTTTAAGACCGGCTGATAATGCCTTAGAAGCCTCTTGATTAAGATGCTGGATTCCAATTTCATCATCTGAGTGGACTATTGCACAACCTGTTCCATTTCTAGCTTGATCAACAATAGCAACATTGGCTTGAACCATGTCATATGCTTCATGCTTAAAACCCCACCAATCTGCCCACATTGCCGCACAGATATTGTTATCTGCTAGCAGGTCAGCAATTTTGTAAGCCTCAACTGCATGATGGAAAGTTGTTATTTTATAATTAAACTCTTTAGCTATATCTATCATCATTGCCATTTCTTCAGCTCTATAGCAGTGGTTTTGTATAAGAATTTCGCCTCTCAACACACCTGCTAAAGTATCAAGCTCTAAATCTCTTTGAGGCTTATAGCCTAGTTCTTTAGCATCATCTGATTTAGCCTCATACTCATCAAGACGACTTAAGTAAGCCTCGGCCCTTATCCAAGATTTTCTGTATCCAGCAATGTTACCCATTCTTGTTGACGGTGCTTGACTTCTATTTCCATAAACTCTTTTTGGATTTTCTCCACAGGCCATTTTTAATGAATGAGGTGCATCTGGAAACTTCATAGAATTGATAGTATTTCTCTGGAGGTTTTTAGCAGTAACCCCTCTACCCCCAATTAAATTTGCAGAACCTGGAAGAACATGAAATGCTGTTACTCCTCCTTTTAAAGCTAGAGCAAATTGAGGGTCTTGAACCCAAATTGAATGTTCGGCCCAGACATCTGCAGTTACTGGACTGGTAGACTCATTTCCATCAGAGCTAGTAGTAACGCTGGGAGCTGAATAGACACCCATATGTGAATGGATATCAATAATACCAGGCGTTATCCATTTTCCAGTTGCATCAACCTCTATAAATTCAGATGAACCTGGTAAGTCAGAACCCATTGCTATAATTTTTCCATCTTTTATTAATAGATCTATTTCAGAAAACTCATTACCCTCTCCATCATAAACATTAGCATTTCGGAATATTGTATTTGTTGGAGGTAATGCCTCGTATGTTGATTCAAAAGGTGCTTTTTCTGCAAAAGAAAAATCTGTAATTGAAATTAAAATTATGAATAGAATTAGTTTATTTTTTTTAATGTGCATTCAAAAATTATAACTATGTTGCTATGTTCTGTAAAAGAATTTTATCACTTATACTTACTTGACAATAATAAATAAGTTTATGAAATCTTACCAAGTTTTTGAAAATGCAAAGCCAATAAAAGAGGTAGAAATACCAACACCTTCTCCTAAAGGCAATGAAGTATTAATCAAAACTATTGCATGCGGAGTATGTCATACAGATATTCATATTCATGATGGTTTTTTTGATATTGGAAATGGGAAAAAAATGGCTTCTAGACTCGTTCAGCCCATTGCTATGGGTCATGAGGTATTTGGTGAGGTAGTAGCTGTTGGCCAAAATGTTATAGATATTGAGCTAGGTAGAAAATTTGTTGTATATCCATGGATAGGATGCGGAGAATGCGAAGCTTGTAAAAGTGATAATGAGCATGAATGTGGCCCATTTACTGCACAAAATATAGGTGTTTCTGTAGATGGTGGTTATGGTGAATATGTTTTGGTAAAAGATTCTAAATATCTTTTTGATGCAGGTAATACGCCAGATGACCTAGCAGGTAGTTATGCGTGTAGAGGATTGACTGCTTATAGCTCATTAAAAAAAGCAAATTTAAAACCTAATGATAAAAAATTAGTAATTATTAGTGCTGGTGGATTGGGCTTATTAGCTTTAAAAATCGCAAAGGCTGCATTCAATGTAAGCCCAATTGTAGTCGATATAGATGACTCAAAGCTTGAAATTGCTAAGGCTGCTGGTGCTTCTGAAGTAATCAATTCCTCTCATGAGAATGCAAAAAAAAGAATTATGGAGCTAACAGGTGGAGGTGCTTCTACTGTTATAGACTATGTTGGCGCAGAAGCATCCATAGAATTTGGATATGACTTATTTGGCTTTAATAAAAATGGGTTATATATCCTTGTTGGAATGCTTGGTGGCAAATTTGAAGTCCAACTTCCATTAATGACCTTTTCATCAAGAGTTTTGCAGGGATCATATCTTGGCAGTATTCAAGAAATGAAAGAATTAATGGAGCTAGTTAAAGCTGAAAAAATAGAGCCTGTTCCTGTCGAGACTAGACATATATCCATGGCAAATGATACTATCGCTGACCTTAAAGCGGGAAAAATACCAGGATTGGTTTGCTTAAAGCACTAAATTTATTACATGAAAGATTTTAACAAAATAATAGCAACGTTTTTAACAGGCTTCTTGTTTGTTACTGCTATTTCAGCTGATCCAATAATTCATGAGCATTTCGAAGATACACACTCAACAATTGAGTGTGAATTTTGTGAAAATAAAACTTTTGACGACTCAAATACCCAATTAAGTATTGTTAAAGTTTATATATCGGAAGTTAAAACTGACGAAATAGAAGAAGAATGCTTTTCCCCTGATTTTCAAAACTTTCAATCAAGAGCTCCACCAAAAACTTAAATTTTTAATTTTTAATTTTTTTTAAGGAGTTCATATGAACAAATTTTATAACGTACTTATTGTTTTATTAACATCGTCGATGTTTTCTAACTCAGTTAGTGCCCAAGATGTAGAAGAAATAGTGGTTACTTCTGCTCTAATAGATACCACTGAAATTACAAACCCACTTTATGTTATTGATGGGGATGAAATAGTTAATGATGCAACAACAAATCTAGGTGATGCAATAGATGGATACCTGGGAATATCAATGGCAGATTATGGTTCTGCTGTTGGACAGCCAATAATTAGAGGGATGTCAGGTCCAAGAGTAAAAATTCTTAAAAATGGAATGGTTAACAGAGATGTATCCGGACTAGGGGTCGACCATTTAAATGATGTAGATTTAAATGATATTCAACAAATAGAAATCGTGAAAGGTCCGTCTTCTTTGCTTTATGCTAATGGAACAATTGGTGGAATAATTAATGTAGTTGATGACTGTATTGCTGCTATGAATTTTGAAATTCCAGAAGTAAAAATAGGATATGAAACTCAATCTGTAAATGATGGTAGTTCTGAATTTATTAATCTCAAAAGAAACATCAATGGTTTTAATGTAAATTTTGGATATAAAAATACTGAATTCGGAAATTATGATATACCAAATGGAGCTATTCTTCATGAAGAAGAGCATGAAGAGGACCATGAAGAGGAACATGAAGAGCATGAAGAAAATCTTGGGTATGTTAACAATTCTGATTTTGCGGTTGAGGCAACTAAATTTGGAGTTTCAAAAGTAGGAGACTGGGGCTACGTTGGGCTTTCTGTAGATAGTCTTAAGAGTGTTTATGGAATTCCTTTCCATGGTGATGAGCATGGTGA
>CAJQGX010000041.1 GCA_905478035.1 uncultured SAR86 cluster bacterium
ACAAGTCTAGTATCTAACTCAGATGCATTTACGATAGCCTCTTTAACATTTTGATGAACAGGAGCATCTTGAGTAGCGATAAATCTAGTACCCATATTCATGCCCTCAGCACCAAGAGCCATAGCTCCAACTAGGCTTCTGCCATCAGCCATGCCGCCTGAGGCAACAAAAGGTATTTCTAGTTCATCCGCTGCTCTAGGCAGAAGAATAAAGTTGGGAATATCATCTTCACCTGGATGGCCGCCGCACTCAAAACCATCTACTGAGACCGCATCGCATCCAATTGCTTGAGCTTTTAAAGAGTGTCTCACTGAAGTGCACTTATGAATTACTTTTATACCAGCTTCCTTCAGTGCTGGAAGATATTCTGCAGGATTTCTTCCAGCAGTTTCAACAACTGGTACACCTGCGTCAATAATTTCTTTTATAAGCCCAGGATAATCTGGGGGAGTTAAAGAGGGTAGAAACGTTAAATTTACTGCAAATGGTTTATCAGTCATTTCTTTACATCTAGCAATTTCATTTGCTAGTTTTTCTGGAGTACCTTGAGTAAGTCCTGTAATAGTACCAAGTCCGCCAGCATTTGAAACTGCAGCAGCAAGCTCAGCAAAACCGACATGATGCATCCCACCTTGAATAATAGGATGTTCTATCCCAAATAATTCAGTAATTTTTGTTTTCATATTCTTCTCCTATTTATCTTCCATTGGGGTTAAAAAATCCTCGAATTGCACTTGAAGTCTTTGCATGCCACTTATCCACCTATCTCTATCGTTACCTTTTCTTTTTACATATTCCAATACTTCATCATGAGGAGTTACAAGAAATCGTTCTTCTTCTATAGCATTCAGAACATCTTTTGCTACAACATCTGCTTCTATCATTCCATCAACACCGGCAACACCAGGACCATTTGCAGTCATAGCAGTTCTTACTGCTTGTGGACATAAACATGAAACACCTATTCCTTTGCTCCCATATGTAATTTTAATCCATTCAGCAAAACTAACCGCAGCTGCTTTTGTGACTGCATATCCTGCAGCTCCAAGCTGGGTTAATAGGCCTGCTGCAGATGAAGTATTCATTAAGTATCCTTCTCCTTGTTCTATCATTTGAGGGAGGACATGTTTAGCAGCATGAATGTGAGATTGTACATTGACACCCCATATCATTTCCCAATCAGATACATCGGCTTCAAAAAAACCTGGTTTGCCTCCAATACCTGCATTTGAACAAAAGATATCAATACCACCAGCAAATTCATTTGCCTGTTGAATTACATTAATTATGTCATCTTCTTTTGCGACATCAGCGCTTACTGCCAACCCATTAATACTTTTTGCAGTTTCTTCAGCGCCACTTAAGTTCATATCAACACATATAATTGAGGCTGCGCCCGAGGCATGAAACTCTTCGCATAAGGCTTTGCCTATTCCGCTAGCAGCACCTGTAACAACAACTCTTTTATTGTTTATTTTCATAAACTCCCCCTGAACCTTCTTTTATTTAGTTATTAAGTTTATTACAAAAAACCTATTCGTAGTAATCTAAAATTGCTTCATGCATGTGCATAAATTTATTGGTATTATTTAATACTGATTTATTAAAGATATCTAATTTTTATGAAAAATATTGTAGTAATTGGTTCCTCAGGAGCCATTGGCAAAGCGTTTATTGAAAGTTATATCAAGGACTCTGATATTGAAAGTATATTTTCATTTTCAAGATCAGGGATACCGATTGAGGATAAGAAGCTTCAAAATTTCTTTATTGATATTGAAGATGAGAAGAGCATCCATGATGCAGCAAGCAAAATAGATAAATCTTCAATAGATGAAATCATTGTTGCAAGTGGGATATTGCATAACAAAGATTTTGGCCCAGAAAAAAGTATTAGAGATTTAAATGCAGACAATCTACTTAAGGTATTAAAGATTAATACTATTGGACCAGCATTAGTTGGAAAATATTTCATTCCATTACTGAATAAGAAAGAAAAAAGTATATTAGCTTTTCTTAGTGCAAGGGTTGGAAGTATTTCAGATAATAAAACAGGTGGATGGTATGCATATAGATCTAGTAAAACAGCTCTTAATCAGATCATAAAAAATTTCAGTATAGAATTAAGAAGAACTAATCCAAACGCTATTATTATCGGTCTTCAACCAGGAACAGTTGATAGCAATTTGAGTGAGCCTTTTAAAAGAAATGTTAAAGAAGGCAATCTCTTTACACCAGAATACAGTGTTTCGATGCTTAAAAATATTATTGATAAAGCATCTCCATGCGATTCAGGAAAACTTATTGCTTGGGACGGGGAAGAGATTAATCCTTAATTATTAATCAATATGTTTTTACACTAAAATAATTTTTCAGGGGGAAAAATGAATATTAAATATTATGACTGGTCTAAATTTCAGGCCAATACCAGACCTAACAAGGTTGCAATAAGGGAATTAGATAATAATAAGATCTACACATATGGGCAGTTAGATGAAAGGTCATCTAAGCTTGCATCTCATCTTCAAAGCTCAGGATTAAAAAAGGGAGATCGTGTAGCAATATTATCTTTGAATTGTTCTGAATTCTTTGAACTTGAGTTTGCATGCGGAAAAATTGGCGCGATTGAAATACCATTAAATTGGAGGCTAACAAAACCAGAACTTAATTATATTTTAAATGATAGCGAACCCGAGGTTCTTATCTATGATGCTCAATTTGAAGAAATGGTAAAAGAGCTAAAAGAGGAATGTAATATTTCTCAAATTATTGCTCTCGATCAGTTGAATGAGGAGAGCGAGTACGAAAAAGTTCTCTCGACTTCAGATGGGCGTTATATTCAAGAAGAGGTTGATCTCGAAGACAATATAATGATTATGTACACGTCTGGAACGACAGGACATCCAAAGGGCGCAATGATTAATCATAAAATGCAGCTTTTTAATGTTATTAACTTAGGCATTTCTGCAGCAGTTTCTCCAGAATCAGTGCATCTAGTTGTCTTGCCTTTATTTCACACCGGTGGCATGAACTGTTATTCAAATCCAATACTCCATGCAGGTGGCGAGCTAATACTATTAAAAGAATTTGAACCAGGAAAGGTTCTTTCAATTATTGGAGATACTAACTATGGGGTCACTCATTTATTTGCTGTTCCAGCACCTTATCAATTTATGATGAATCATCCTGACTTTGATTCAACAGATTTATCTGGTGTTAAGTATGCCGGAGTCGGTGGTGCTCCTTGTGCTGAAGCTATTTTAAAAACTTACATCAGTAAAGGTGTTTCTATGCAACAAGGTTGGGGTATGACAGAAACTAGTCCTGGAGCTACTGGGCTAGAATCATCTGAGGCTGAAAGGAAAATAGGTTCTGCTGGTAAGCCTCTTCTTCATACAGAAGTTAAAGTTGTAGGAGAAAATGGTAATGAACTTCCTGCAGGGGAAGTGGGTGAAATTTATATCAAGGGTCCAAACATAACTCCAGGATATTGGAAGAAGGAAGAAGCTACTAAAGATTCTTTTGAAGATGGATGGTTAAAAACAGGCGACGCTGCTTATTTTGATGATGAAGGCTTCTTATATATAGTTGATCGCTGGAAGGATATGTATATCTCTGGCGGAGAAAATGTTTATCCTGCAGAAGTTGAAAATGTTATATATCAGTTACCAGAAATTGCAGAAGTTGGAGTGATTGGTATTGATAGCCCTAAGTGGGGCGAGACAGGTAAGGCCTATGTTGCTTTAAAACCTAGTTGTGAATTATCTGCTGAAGAAATCATAGATCATTGTTTAAAGAACTTAGCTAAGTATAAAATTCCAGAAGCTGTTGAATTTATTGAAGCCCTTCCAAGAAATGCAACCGGCAAAGTTCTTAAAAGAACATTAAGAGATATGTAATATTTTTTAAGTAAAAAAAACCCAGCGTAAGCTGGGTTTTTTATAACTATTAAAAGTTAACTAATGCTAGGCATTAGAAGATTCTTTAACAGCAACATTCCATATAATTAAACCAAATAGAATCTTGTTAACAAAGTCAGCAAGGTTATAGATAAGGTTTAAGTTAAGAGCTGATCCACCGTCACCCATTAGGTAACCAGTGAAATAACCTACAGGGTAAATAGCCCAACCAAAGATAATGATATACATCATTGTGTTGTAAGCTGACTGAACTGCAGGACTTGCAGTGTTACATGCAGACTTTCCTTCTCCAGCCCATAATTCATAAATCATGTATACCCATGCTAAACATCCTATAATGAATGCAGGCCAGGCTGCCATAATTCCTGCTTCACCCATGTAACCAAACACAAGCATAACAAGAGAACCAACTAGTAATTTCTTGAATAAAGAACCAGCAACGTTAGTAGCTGCTGCTAGTATTAAGTAGAACTCACAAATTAGTAAAGGCACAGTTAGTAACCAGTCGATGTATCTAAAAACAGTTGGTGAATCACCAGTTTCAATCCATACACCTCTCATGTACATGTAATGCCAAAAAGCAATACCAGTAACTAAACCAGATACTGTTAATGATGTTTTCCATTTAGCAGAAACTCTGTCTCTTTCAACAAAGAAAAATACAGTAGATGCTAATAGAGCAGCAGTAACTAACCAGAAAGATACACCAGTGTAGTCACTAGCATCCAGGTCACCACCACCAGCGGCAAATGTTGGAAGCGCAATAACACTACCCAATATTAGTAATAATTTCATATATAACTCCTATATTAATGATTAGGAAGCATAATTGCCTCCCCCCTAATTAAATATGAACCTTCATGTTAACCAATAATTTTGTATGATACAAATAAAAAACATCTATTTTTTTTACAGAAAATATGTGTAAAAAAACCTCATATTTTTGCTATATTAATTATTGCGGTCCAACAGGATAATTATTTTGAATAAGACAGATAGTTTAGTATCATTAACATTATGAGAGTTGCAATTTATCCAGGTTCATTTGATCCAATTACCTATGGTCATATGGATATCATTGATAGAGGGTGTGGTCTATTTGATAAAGTAGTCGTAGCTATCGCTAAGAGCGACTCTAAAAAACCACTTTTTAGTCTTGAGGATAGAATTAATTTAGCTCAATCTATATATAAAGATAATGACAAAGTTGAAGTTGTTGGTTTCCCAAGAAAATTAACAGTTGATTTGGCTAAAGATTATGGAGCCTGTGCAATTATAAGAGGCTTACGTGCGGTTTCTGATTTTGAGTATGAGTTTCAGTTGGCAACAATGAATAGATCTTTAGCGCCTGACATCGAAAGTATATTCTTAACTCCGAAAGAAAGTTTGATTTATGTATCTTCTAGCTTAATTAAAGAAATTTCAGATTTAAAGGGCGATATTTCAAAATTTGTTCACCCCACTGTAGAGCAAGCACTCAGAGCTAAGCTAGACACTTAAGTCTGACAAGACTTGCAATAAAAAGTAGCTCTTTGGTTTATAACTACTTTATAAATAGACTCACCACATTTTTTACAATCTTCACTTTCTCTTCCATACACATTTAGTTTAAATTTAAAATAACCAGGACTTCCGTCTGCTGAGTAAAAGTCTTTTAAAGTTGTTCCGCCAACAGCTATTGCTTTTTTAAGGATTTTTTTCCCAGAGGCTACAAGCCTTTTACAGTCTTCTAAGTCTAAATCTTGAGCATCTCTTAATGGAGAAATAGACGACAAAAAAAGACTTTCGGATGCGTATATATTTCCGATACCCACAACATTTTTTTGATTCATTAGAAAGCTTTTAATATTTGTTTTAGAGTATCTACAGGCCTTATAAAAATTCTTAGCATTAAACTTTTTGGAAAGTGGTTCCGGTCCTAGGTCTTTGATTAATTTATGTTTTTGAACATTGGATGTGATGTGCATAGAGCCAAATCTTCTTGGGTCATTATAAATAATTTTTTGCTCATCAAAAATCAATTCAACATGGTCATGTTTAATAAAAAAGTTCTCATTATTATCAGCTATTCTTAGGCTGCCTGACATCCCAAGATGTAAAATGATACTTTTGTTATTTGATAGATTAAAGATTATGTACTTTGCTCTTCTTTCTAAACTCTCAACAAACTGTTTCTGTGAAAGAGATTCAAAACAATCTACAACTTTCCACCTAAGATTTCGATTATAAATTTTTACTTTTTGAATTTTTGAGCCTTGAAATTTTTCAATTGCTCTCAGAGTTGTCTCAACCTCTGGAAGTTCGGGCATTTTTAATTCAATAAATTATTTATTTTTACAATATCGGCAGGTGTAATCGTTCCAGATGCAAGTGCAAGCTTAAGGTTAGAAAGAATGTAATCGTATTTTGCATTCGCTAGGTTTTTTTCAGCACTGTAAAGATTTTTTTCAGCCTGTAACAGGTCAACCACATTTCTTGTGCCAACTTTATAGCCTACCTGTGTAGCCTCTAGTGCACTCGTTGCTGAAACTACAGCTTGTTTCTGTGCATTAACATTAGCAACCAATGTAAGTACATTAGAAAATTGAGACCTTACTTCTTGAATAATCCTTCTCTCGGTGAATAGTGTATTTTCATTAGCTCTTTCGTATTGAGAGTATGCTTGTTTTCTTCTTGAGTTAACTGCTCCACCTTGGAAAATAGGCATACTAAGCTGTATCGCATAATTTCTTCTACCTGTAACAGATGGAACAGGAATGCCTTGACCATCAATATTGAAACCCTCGTAATTGAACTGATTAGTTTCTGATTCTGATTGACTTCCCACTATATCAATTTTTGGTAAATGATTAGAGGCAACACTTCTAGCACTACTTTTTGCTGCTTTTTTTCTTAGATATGCAGCCTTAAGTTGATAGTTATTTTCAAGAGCTAACTCAACCCATTTTTCTTTCGAATTTGGAGTTGGTAATTCTATTAAAAGGCCATCACCCAACTCATTTAAACTAAAAATCTCTCTACCTATAAGGGCGTTCAATGATTCCCTTGCAGAATAAAGTGATCCTTCTGTTCTGATTCTAGAGGCTTTACTAAGATCGAATGCAAGTTGGGCTTCTTGAACTCCTGTGATTGCAGAAAGACCCACTTCGAATCTCTGTTTAGCCTGATCCAATTGTTTTTTAATTGCCTTTTCTTCAGAAATAGCTGCATTTAAATTATCAATAGCCCTTAGCACCCCAAAATATAACTCAGCGGTTCTTACTAAAAGATTTTGTTGTTCATATGCAAAATCAGCTTCTGCTGCATCTGTTAATGATTGTGATTGTCTATATTGAAACCAAGTATCAAGCCTAAAAAGGGGTTGGGATACTCTAGCTGATGATGAAAAAGAGTTATATTGTTGTTGAAGTTCTTTATTTTGATAATATTCATTCCAATTAGTTGAGCCACTCAAGGTGATGCTGGGCAATAGAGCAGCACGTCCTTGAACCTTAAGCTCTTTATCTGCTAAATATGAATACTCTGCAGCTTTATATGTCGGATCATTTTCTAATGCCTCATTATAAATATCTAAAAGGCTTTCTGATGAAATATTTGCAGCAAAAAAGATTGTTAAGAGTAGTTTTTTATTTGTCTTCATTTTATTATTTTAACCTATTAATAATGTTTGCAGTGTAAACATTTAATTTTTTTAACTATATTGGGTTTATTTTATATTTCTTAGAGTAGAATATCTTTAACAAGTTCAATAATTTTTTTATAAGAAAGGCTTTTAAAATTGGCTAAAAACTCATATGACGCTCAGGCAATTGAAGTCTTATCTGGACTAGATCCTGTTAAAAAAAGACCTGGAATGTACACTGATACTTCCAATCCAAATCATTTAATTCAAGAGGTGCTCGATAACTCAGTAGATGAAGCTCTATCTGGATATTGCTCCAATATAAAAGTTACTGTAATGAAAGATGGTTATATAAAAGTTTCAGATGACGGCAGAGGAATGCCAATCGATATTCATCCAGAACATAAAGTATCAGGAGTTGAGCTTATTCTTTGCAAGCTTCATGCTGGAGCCAAATTTTCTGGGGATGATTATAATTTTTCTGGAGGCTTGCATGGAGTTGGAGTATCCGTTGTGAATGCCTTATCAGATGAGCTTGAGGTAAGAGTAAAAAGAGAATCTAACGAATATCAGATTAGTTTTAGTAATGGAGACAAAGCTAGTGAGCTTGAAGCCATAGGAGAGGTAGGACCTAGAAATTCTGGCACATCCATAAAATTTAAACCTAACCCAACTTATTTTGAAACAACAGAAATCCAAATAAAAAAACTCAAACATTTATTGAAAGCAAAAGCTGTGCTTTGCCCCGGATTAACTATAGATTTTGTTAACGAAAAGAAAAGTGATGATAAGCAGAAATGGTATTTTGAAGATGGACTAAAGAGTTATTTAATTGAGTCTTCAGATGGTGCCGATCTTGTTTTAGAAGAATCCATAACATGCTCTAAAAAATCTGAAACCCAAGAACTTGAGTTTGCAGTTAATTGGTCATTAAGACCACCAAAAAATAAATTAGATGAAACTTATGTAAATCTTATTCCTACAGCGCAAGGGGGATCACATTTAAATGGATTTAAATCAGGTATTCTAGATTCTCTCAAAGAGTTTTGTGACTATAGAAATTTATTACCAAAAGGACTGAAGATAAATGCAGATGATGTTCTTAATAGTGCTATCTTTATCATTTCATCTAAATTACAAAATCCTCAATTTGCAGGTCAAACTAAAGAGCGACTAGATTCAAAAGATCACATGTCTTTTGTTGCCAGCACAACGAAAGATATTCTAAGTATTTGGCTTAATACTCATACTGAGGAGGGTGAAAAGATTGCTGAACTTGCAATCATGTCTGCTCAAACAAGAGCTAAAGTATCAAATATAGTAGAAAGAAAAAAAACCTTTAGAGGTCCCGCTTTGCCTGGAAAGCTTTCTGATTGCAACAGCCAAGATCTTAATGAGACTGAACTCTTTCTAGTAGAAGGAGACTCAGCGGGTGGCTCAGCTAAGCAAGCAAGAGAAAGATCTTTTCAAGCCATAATGCCTTTAAGAGGAAAGATTTTAAATACTTGGGATCTTGAAAGCGCTGAAATAATTAAATCTCAAGAAATAAAAAATCTTTCAACAGCAATAGGCGTTTTACCTGGAAATAATGATCTCTCATCTCTGAGATATGGCAAAATTTGCATACTTGCAGATGCAGATTCAGATGGATTACACATTGCAACGTTATTGTGCGCATTATTTTTAAGACACTATAAATCTTTAGTTCAAGAAGGAAGAATTTATATTTCTATGCCGCCTCTATATAGAATAGATTCAGGAAAAGATGTGCTTTATGCACTTGATGACAATCAACGAGATGAGATAGTTGCTGAATTTAAAAAGAAGAAAGGTAAACCAAAGATAAATATTCAAAGATTTAAAGGCTTAGGTGAAATGAATCCACCTCAATTGAGAGAAACCGTAATGGATCCAGCTACTAGACAGCTAGTCCAATTATCAATTAGCTCAAGCGATAATGCTAACTCAATGATGGATTTACTTCTTTCTAAAAAAAATGCCCCAGCTAGAAAAGAGTGGCTTGAAAAGAAAGGATCTTTAGCAAAAATATAAATATGAAAGAACAAGAACAGATTAACTCTATAAGCCTTAAGCAATATGCTGAGGAGTCTTATTTAAATTATGCAATGTATGTCATTCTTGATAGAGCTTTGCCTAATATTGGAGATGGCCTCAAGCCAGTCCAGAGAAGAATTTTATATGCCATGTCTGAGCTAGGTCTTGACGCTGGCTCTAAATACAAGAAATCTGCCAGAACTGTTGGAGATGTAATAGGTAAATTTCATCCTCATGGAGATGGAGCAGCATATGAAGCTATGGTTCTAATGGCTCAAAATTTTTCATTCAAATACCCTTTGGTTGATGGGCAGGGCAATTGGGGCTCTCAAGATGATCCAAAATCATTTGCAGCAATGAGGTATACGGAATCAAAACTAACCAAATTTGCAAATCTTTTAATTTCTGAGCTAAAGTCTGGAACTGTTGATTGGCAGCCTAATTTTGATGGCTCTCTTTTGGAACCTATTATTTTTCCATCTAAACTCCCATCTATTCTTTTAAATGGCACATCTGGTATTGCTGTAGGAATGGCAACTGATATCCCATCACATAATATAAATGAAATTATTGATGCAACTGTTCATCTTCTTGAAAATCCAAAATCAGAATTAGATGATTTATTAAAAATAGTTAATGGGCCTGATTTTTCTAACCATTCTCCGATAATTTTAAGCAAAGATGAGCTAAAAGAAATTTATTCTACTGGAAAAGGTGGTTTCAAAGCACAAGCTTTCTGGGAGCAAGATAAAAATCAAATCATAATTAATGCTTTACCTTATCAAGCCTCTGGCTCAAAAATTTTAGAGCAAATAGCTGATCAAATGCTAAAGAAAAAAATACCAATGGTCGTCGATCTTTCAGATGAAGGAGATCATAAAGAGCCTGTAAGATTAGTTATTACTCTGAAATCAAATAGAGTAAATGCAGAAGATGTTATGAATCATTTATTTGCATCAACTGATTTGCAAAAAAATTATAGGGTCAATATGAATTTAATTTCACTAAAAGGTGGCCCAAAAGTTTTCTCTTTAGTCGAACTTCTAAAAGAATGGCTTGTCTTTAGAAAAAATACTGTCACTAGGAAGCTTGAACATAGACTTGATCAAGTTAATGATAGACTTCATATTCTTGAGGGCTTGCTAATTGTCTACCTTGATCTAGATAAAGTAATAAAAATTATTAGAGAATCAGACGAACCAAAAAAAGATATTATTAAAGCTTTTAAATTATCTGATATTCAAGCAAATGCAATTCTTGAAATTAGACTAAGGCAATTAGCCAAGCTGGAACAAATTAAATTAGAACAAGAGCGAGATACTTTGGTAGATGAGCAAACAGAAATAGAAAAAATCTTAAGCTCTAAGACAAGACTTAAAACCCTTATTAAAAATGAATTATTTGAGATTAAAAATGAGTTTGGAGAAGAAAGAAAGTCACCTATTAAAGACTCATCACAAGCAAAGGTTTTCTCAGATGAAGAAACACTTGTCACAGAATCAATAACAGTAGTATTGTCAGCTGCAGGCTGGATTAGAAGTGCAAAAGGTCATGACATAGACCCAAGCTCACTTTCATATAGAGGAGAAGATACTTTACAAGACTTTAGTAGAGGAAAGAGTAATCAGTTTTCAGTTTTCCTAGACTCTAATGGAAAGGCTTACTCACTTCCAAGTCACTCTTTGCCATCTGCAAGAGGTATGGGAGATCCCATTTCTGGAAGAGTATCTGCAGACTCGGGTGTAAAATTTATTTCTACTTTAATAGGTAATGATGAAGATAAATTCATGATCATGAATACAGCTGGTTATGGCTATATTTCAGAGTTTAAAAACATGATTTCAAATAAGAAGTCAGGCAAAGCGTTTATGAAAATTCCACATGAGGCTGAGCTTTTAAAAGCTATTAAAGTGAGAAATGATCATATGTATATTGCAGCAGTATCAAATATTGGAAGATTGCTTATCTTTAAAATTGATGAGCTGCCAGTTCTTGGAAAAGGAAAGGGCAATAAAATTATAAATATACCCACTGCTAAATTTATAGCTAAAGAGGAGTCAATGACACATGCGCAACTTGTCTCAGAAGCTAGCTCTTTAAGAATAGAAAGTGGGAAAAGGTTTCTAACATTAAAATTGAAAGATCTTGAGAACTATATTTCAACTAGAGCGAAAAGAGGCAATATGCTTCCTCAAGGCTATAGAAAGGTAGATAAAATGGTTGAAGAGGTTGAGTTGGATATTACTGAAGACCAGTAATTGTCTTTTCAAATATTTTTAAGCCTTCATCAATCAGTTTATTTTCTATAATTAAACTTGGTGAAAACCTAACCGTACTTGGGTTAGCCTTTAAAATCATCAAACCATTTTGATGAGATTCTCTTATCAAGTCATCAACCGAAATATTACTTTTTTTATTAAGTTCAACTCCAATCCAAAGTCCAGCAGAAGTTATCTTTTCAAAACAATCGTGCTTAGTATTAATTCTATTTAATATTTTAATAAACCTAGTTTCTTTTTTTCTAACTTGATTTAAAAATGACTTCTTTGAAGTTATATCTACAACTTTGTTGCCAATTGAGCATGCTATTGGACCTCCACCAAATGTAGTTCCATGAGATCCAACAGTCATATATTTTGATATTTTATTAGTTGTAAGAATGCCACCTAATGGAAAGCCATTCGAAATACCTTTTGCAAAGCAAAGAATATCTGGCTTGATATTAAATTGTTCGTATGCGAAGAATGTTCCAGTTCTGCCAATACCAGATTGAACCTCATCAATAATAATCACAGCATTATACTTTTTTGAGAGTTGTTTTATTTTGTTGATAAATGCTTTATCAGCCTTTGTTATGCCAGACTGCCATTGAACCAATTCAAGAATCACAGCAGCTGTTTTGTCTGAAAAAATATTCTCTAAATTATCAATATCATTATATGGATGATTTTTAATTCCCTTGGGTAGAGGAGCAAAACCATCAATAAGGTGCTTTGCTTTTGCTAAGGCAATGCCGAGCATGGTACGACCATGAAAAGAAGTAGTAAATGAGATCACCTCATTTTTATTTTTATCAATCTTCGATGAGCAAAATTTTCTTGCTATTTTAACTGCTGCTTCAATTGCTTCAGCACCAGAGTTACAGAAAAATACCTTATCGGCAAAAGATTTTTGGCAAAGTTTTTTTGCAAGAGTAACAGATGGCTCATTGATATATAGGTTTGATAAATGCCATAGCTCCTCTGATTGCTTTTTAAGGACAGTTATTAAATCTTTATTTGAGTGACCCAGATTTGTAACAGCAATCCCTGCAGTAAAATCAATGTACTTTTGATTATTTAGATCCCAAACATGTGAACCTTTTGCTTTTTTTACAACAAAATTAGCCGGTGCATAAAAAGGCACCATATAATTATCATATTCATTAATTATTTTTTTCATAAATATATTGTATCGTGGTTTCAGTTCAAAAAATAAATGATCAAAAATTCCTAATTTCTATTAAACCAAATAGCTCACTTGTTGGTGTTAATAGATTAATATTTATATCTAGCATCTCTTTGGTCTGTGGGGGTATAGCATTGATATTTTTCTTTTTAGGAGCAACTCTCATTCTACCTTTTGCAGGATTAGAGTTAGGGATATTATTCACTGCTTTTTATTTGAGCTTTAAATGGAGTGATAAAAAAGAAAAGATATTCCTTTCACAAGACTTAGTGACCATAGAAAAAGGGACCAACTATGCAGAATATAAATGGGAGGAATTCAGGTCATTTACATCATTTGAGGTTACAAAAGATAGAAGGCAAGAACTTAAGCTAAGCTTTAGATCTAAAGGACAAAATATTGAAGTAGGTAAATTTTTAAATGAAGAAGATAAAATACTTTTGAAAGATGAGATATCTTTAATTATCGAAACATTAAATTTAGAATCTTTTTCAAGTCCAGGGCCCTAACTTCTTTTTTACCTCAACTAATTTCAAATCTTTAATTTCAGGTATCCCATTTTTGAATTTAGGAAATGATTCTCCTTGAATAAGAGGCTGTAAATATTCAACTGCTTTAGGCGTAACATCCATACCATTTTTAGATATATATGATTTTGGTAATTTTTTCTCTAAGTTTGCTATTTTTGATAATGGTGCTGGTTCAATCTTCCAAGTATATTTTTTACCCTTACCTCTTACAATAATTGGCATGACACCATTCATACCCTTTACGGCATATTGAATTGCTTTAATTCCAACTCCCATTGCTTGATCTAAATCTGTTTTAGAAGAAATGTGGCGTGCGCTTCGCTGAAGATAGTCTGATACAGCCCAATGGTTTTTCATTTTTAACTTATCTGTGATTAGATTTGCAATATAAGGTGCAACTCCACCAAGTTGAGCATGACCAAATGCATCTTTTGTATCTGCTTCAGCAAGGAATTTATTTTTATTATTTTTAAGACCCTCTGATACAACGACAACACAGTAACCATTTCTACTTACAGTTTTTTTTACTTGGCCTAGAAATTTCTTTTGATTAAAAATTACTTCAGGCAATAAAATTATATGAGGAGCATCTCCTTTATTTTTTCTAGCAAGAGAAGATGAGGCTGCCATCCACCCAGCATGCCTTCCCATAACCTCTAGTATAAAAACTTTTGTTGATGTTGCAGCCATTGATTTTACATCAAGCGAAGCTTCCATTGTGGATGTTGCAATATACTTAGCAGCAGAGCCAAATCCAGGACAGCAATCAGTTAAAACTAGGTCATTATCAACAGTTTTTGGAATAGCTATACAGTTTATTGGGTAGTTTAATTTTTTACTTATCTGAGAGACCTTGAATGCTGTATCTGCAGAGTCATTTCCACCATTATAAAAAAAATATCCAATATTATGAGCCTTAAAAACTTCAATTAATCTCTTGTATTCTTTTTTATTAGACTCAAAATCTTTTAATTTGAATCTACATGAGCCAAAAGCTCCACCAGCTCTTGATTGTAATGACTCTATTGCCGAAATTGATTCTTTAGATGTGTCTATTAAATCCTCATTTAGGGCGCCAAGTATTCCATTTTTACCTGCAAAAATTTTTCCAATATTTTTATGTTTCCTTGCTTCTAATATTAAAGCGCTAGCTGTTGCATTAATAACCGAAGTTACCCCGCCAGATTGCGCATAAAATGCATTTTTTTTCATTTTTTCTCCACAAAAGTATTGAAATAAATATATGTAAAGTATTATAACTAATATGCGTATACATATTCTAGGAATCTGCGGAACCTTCATGGGAGGACTTGCGCAGATACTTAAAGAGTCAGGGCATGTGATATCCGGATCAGATATTCAATTTTATCCTCCAATGTCAGACTATCTCAAAAATTTTGATATAGAAATGATAGAGGGTTATAGAGTTGAGAATTTACCAGATGCTGATTTGTATATTATTGGAAATGCTCTTTCAAGAGGAAACGATTCTGTTGAGCATATTCTATCTAATTCTCTTCCTTTTAAGTCTGGTCCAGAGATGCTTGGAGAGATTTTAAAAGAGAAAAAAGTTTTGGCTGTATCAGGCACGCATGGCAAAACCACTACCTCATATATGCTTACACACATTTTGTTAAAGCAGGGCAGAGATGTTGGGTTTTTGGTTGGCGGAATATCTAACAACATAACTGGATCAGCATCACTTGGTTCTGATAAAACTTTTGTTATTGAGGCTGATGAGTATGATTCTGCATTTTTTGATAAAAGATCAAAATTTATCCATTACTCACCAAGCACTATAGTTATTAATAATATGGAGTTTGATCATGCAGATATTTTTAATAATCTTGATGACATTAAAAGACAATTTCATCACCTAATAAAAATAATTCCATCAGATGGAAATATTATCTATTTTGGTGATGATAAAAACTCTAAAGATTTAATTAATATGGGTGTTTGGTCGCATGAAATAGTTATCAATAATGGATCTATTAAAGCTGATTATTTGAATAAGGTACTGGTTTATAAAGAAAAGAGATATTCATTAAATGAGCTTCCCTTAATTGGGGAACATAATTTTAAGAATTATATTGCAGCAGTCCTAGCTGCAAAAACAGATGGTATTGAAATCGAAGACTCTCTAAACTCATTGAAAAGTTTTAATGGCGTTAAGAGAAGAATGGAATTTAAAGGTAATTTTGATGGTATAGAAATTTATGATGACTTTGCACACCATCCAACAGCAATAGAGCTTAGTTCCGATGCTCTAAGATTGAAATACCCAACAAAGAAAATTCTTGGATTGATAGAGTTGGGCTCAAATACTATGGCCTCCGGATCTCATGGCTTGTCTTTAGTGGGCGCTGTTCAATCTTTAAATCATTCAATTTGGCTAGATCATAATGATGTATTAAAAGATGCTGATAATATTCTTCAATTTAATAATGGTGAAGATTTTATTTCTTCTGCAATAAACTTGATTTCAGATTATGATGTTGTTGTTTTAATGACTAATAAAGATAGCCAAAAAATACTTAAACCAATTATAAATTCTCTTGAAAAAAAGTAACTTACCAGTTTTTCCCCTAGGCATTGTTGCACTTCCTGGTAGCATTCAATCTCTTCAAATTTTTGAACCAAGGTACATTCAGATGGTTAAAACTTGCTTATCTGAAAATCATGGCTTCGTTATTGTATTAAGTTCAAACTCTGACAATGATCATGATTTTTCTTTTTCAAAAAAAGGCACCTTTGTTGAAATTATAGATTTTAATAACTTACCAAATGGCCTGCTGGGCATAACCGTAAAATCTATTAACAAAGTTGTTATTAATAATATTTTTCAATTAGAAGATGGCTTACATATTGCAGATACAAAACCTGAAATTGATCCAGAAGTTGATGATCAAGCTGTATTAGCAGAATACCCTGAAATTTCTAGTATCCTTACTCAACTTATCAAGCATCCTAGAATAAGCGATCTTCCAATGAACGTTGATTTTAGTTCTGCTGACTCAGTTGCTTATCACTTAGCTGGATTAATACCCCTTAGCTCAGATGAGAAACAAAAATTACTTGAAGCATTTGATGCAACTCAAAGAATGAGAATCCTTTCTGATTATATCGAAAGAATTTCTACTGCTTAGACCATTTTATTTAAGAATAATTGGTGCCTTATTGGATTTTGCTCGAAGCCAATTGATGGATTTAAAAATAGCTGGAATTTCTATAAACCTTTTTTCAATATAGTATTTTCCTGGATAATTGCTGAGCATCAGACCAATAATAATTGTAAAGAGTCCCTGACCAGGTAAAACTAGCATCATAATTCCTCCAATAATTAGTGAGTACCCTATGGTATTTTTTATTAATAAGACCAAGCACCACAGAAAAAAATTCTTCTTTTTGAATGAAGACTCCTCTTTATTAATGAAGTAGTCACTTGGTATCAAGCCCGCTAGCCATCTCATACTCACGAGACTAAATAAAAAAATAAATAAAGATACAGAACTAAGCCAAAGTATAAGAGTTTTATATGACTCAAAAAAAATCATGATAGTATTTAGACTATTAAATTCGATAATTACCCACCTTTTTATTTAATAATGATTTAGTATAGCAAGGACTAAAAAATAAATTTTAGTATTTAAAAAACTTACAATATTTTGTCAAACAAAGCCTTAAATGATATCTGTACTGAGACTCTCAGTGACAATAAAGCAGAGAATGTTCTTTCACTCGATATTAAAGGAATCTCATCCTTTGCTGATAATATTATTATTGCAACTGCAAATTCAAATAGACATGCTAAGTCATTATCTGAAAAGCTTGTTGAAGAAATTAAAGCCAATAAAATTAGTATATTGGGAGTAGAGGGTAAAATAGAATCGGGCTGGATTTTAGTAGATTGTGGGGAAGTAGTTGTTAATATTATGAAGAATGAAATCAGAGAGTTTTATGACTTAGAAGGTCTATGGGGTGAAAATACACTCATTGATTCGTAGAACTAGATGATATTAACCATAATTAGCGTTGGTAATCAGCCTTCAACTTGGGAAATAACAGGACTCGATTATTATACTAAGCAGCTGCCTAAAGAGTTAAAACTAAACTTTATAAATGTTAAAGGTCAGCAGCATCCAAAAAGATCTATAGAGGAGGTTCTCAGGCTTGAATCTAAGTTAATCTCATCAAAAATAGATAAAAATAGCTATATTGTCTGCTGGGATTCTAAGGGTAAGGAACTCAACAATCACCAATTCAGTAAATTTTTTGAACAATCTATGATTGAAAATAGAAAACTTTATTTTATTATTGGCGGCTCTTTTGGAATTCCAAGTGACATCCTTGAAAAATCTCATAAAATAATTTCAGTTTCAAATTTTACTTTCCCTCACAGGCTTTTTAAAATTGTTCTTGTAGAGCAGATCTATAGATCATTCTCAATTATTAACAATCTTCCATATCACAAATGATTGATTTAGACGAAAGGCATATTGAAAAGAGAAGCTTCTTTGGCAGGTTGCTATTAGTATATTTCTTTTTTGGAGCTCTCTTTTTATTTATACTTTATAAAACATATTCTTTGCAGGTTTCTAGTTATTCTAGCTATGAAATAGCAGCATTAAAGAACAAAACAAAAGAAGTCCTTATTCAACCAGTTCGAGGCATTATTTACGATAGGAATGGAAACATTTTAGTAAATAATGTGCCAACATATGACTTAATAATTCTACCATCAAGAATAAAAAATCTTGATGAATTTATATTTAACCTTTCTGAGACAATTAATTTATCTGATGAAGATATCGAAAACGTAAACAAAAATTTTAAACAAAAAGCTCTTTATAACAGGGAGCTCACAATCAAAAAGAATTTATCTCATGAAGAAATAGCAAAGTTTGAAGTACGAAGCCATAAATTTGGAAATGCCTTTGTAGATGTAAGATATAGCAGAGAGAACAAATATCCATATTTATTTTCTCATGCAATTGGCTATGTGGGCGGAGTAAATGATGAACAGCTTACTTCGATTCTTAAAAATCAAAAACTTAAGCAATCAGAGACAGCCTTCAAGTACTCAGGCGGATTTATTAAAGGCAAAACAGGCTTAGAAAATATATATGATAAGCAGTTAAGAGGTTTGTTTGGAAGAAAATCTTATGAAGTTGATGCAGCAGGAAAACTTCTAAAAGAAATAAGTTTTGAAAAACCTATCAATGGCAAAAGCTTATTTACTAATCTAGATCTAAATTCACAAAAGATGGCATTTGAACAAATGGGTGAAAGAAGAGGAGCAGTTGTTGCATTAGATCTTCAAACTGGTGCAATAGTTACTTATTTAAGCACCCCAAGTTTTAATGTAAATAGTCTCTCCAATGGCATGTCTCAATCAGCATTTAAAAAACTTCTTGATGATAAAGACAAACCATTCTTTGATAGGGCTTCTCAAGGGAGATATTCTCCAGCTTCCACAATAAAACCAGCTATAGCATTATTTGGCATTAAGGAAAAAATCGTTGATTGGAACTTCACTCTCGATGATCCTGGATTCTTTGTTCTGCCAGAGGATCAAAGAATATACAGAGGATGGAAAAAAGGAGGGCATGGCATTATTAATATGAGGGATGCTATTGTTGAAAGCTCTAATACATTTTTCTTTTCCCTTGCTTATAAGTCTGATATTAATAATTTAATAGAACATCTTGCGCAATTTGGTTTTGGTAGGAATGTTTGCATAGATTGTTTCAATCCAGATACTGGCTTGTTGCCTACCCCTGAGTGGAAAATGAATAATCTCAATTATGGATGGTTTAAAGGTGACACAGTTAATCTAGGTGTCGGTCAGGGATACCTCAACGCAACTCCAATTCAACTTGCATACTATTCCGGATTTCTTGCTTCAAAAGGCAATATTCAGGGCTTATCTTTTATTGATGGAGAGGCTGCAATTAATACTACTTTTAAAAGTGATCTAAGTATAAATAATTCAGACTGGGAGAAGATTCATTCAAGCATGATTGGAGTCATAGAGGATTACAAAGGTACAGCTAAAAGATTAAAACCACTAAAATCATATGTTGTAGCTGCTAAGTCTGGAACTGTAGAGCTTGTAAGTACAGAAACCAAAGAAGATTATGAGCTAGTAAGAAAAAATATTGGAAATCGCGATCATGCGATTATTGTCGCTTTTGGACCTATGCCTAATCCAAAATATGCAGTTAGTGTTGTTATTGAAAATGGAGAAAGTGGTGGATCAGTTGCAGGCCCAGTAGCAATAGCTGTATTAAATGAGTTAATAAAAGAATGAAGAAAAGATTAGATTTTAAAAACTTCAGTATTTATTTTGACCAATATCTATTTATTGCAATAACTCTATTATCAATAATGGGACTATTTTTTTTATATAGTGCTTCTCAAGAGAATATTACTATTGTTGCAAAACAAGCAGTCTTTGTAGGCTTTGGTTTGCTATTAATGTTTGCAGTTAGCCAGCCAGACCCAGACTTTTATAAAACTTTTTCAGGTTTATTCTTGCTTTTTTCATTTGTACTTATTTTTTTAACATATGTTTTTGGCAATGAAATTAATGGTGCAAAAAGATGGCTTGATTTAGGATTTTTTACTTTGCAGTCCTCTGAAATTATCAAGATAGCACTGCCAATTTTCCTATCTTCTTATCTTTATAATAAGTCTCTTCCAATTGATACTAAGCACACATTTATTGCCTTGATATTAATAGGATTTATTTTTGCTCTAGTAGCATGGCAACCAGATCTGGGAACAGGTCTCGTTGTATTCATGTCTGGAGGATATGTTTTGTTTTTAGCTGGTTTAAGTTGGAGGTTTATTGGATCAGCTGCAGGAATATTTTTGTTATCGTTACCCTTTTTATGGAATAACTTTCTTGCTCCATTTCAACGTCAAAGAGTATTAACTTTTTTTAGTCCTGATTCAGATCCATATGGCACATCTTGGAACATCACACAGTCAAAAATAGCTATTGGATCAGGCGGAATCAATGGCAAGGGTTATCAAGAAGGCTCACAAGCCCACCTTAATTTTTTACCTGAGACTGAAACAGATTTTATCTTTGCTGTTATAGCGGAGGAATTTGGATTTATTGGTGTTTGCATTCTTCTTTCCGTGTTCTTTTTCATATTAGTGAGATGCTTATATTTAGCATTCAATGCAAGAGATAGATTCTGTAGATTAACTATTGGGGGCTTGAGCCTAGTTTTCGCCTCAACATTATTTATTAATTTAGCAATGGTGGTTGGCGTTATACCAGTTGTTGGTATGCCTTTACCATTTATAAGCAAAGGAGGCTCATCTTTGCTATCATTCTATCTAGCTTTTGGAATAATAATATCAATGGCAACACATAAAAAGTTAATGCAAAGATGAAATATTTTATACTTTTACTTACTCTTTTCAGTCTAGAGACATCAGCAAATTATTTATCACATCCTGATGCGGCTGCATTAATAGAAGAGTTAGTTCAAGAACACAACTTTGAAAGAGAGTTCGTTGAGAAAGTTCTCTCGAATGCAAACAAACAGCAAAAAATAATTGAATCAATTTCAAGCCCAGCAGAATTTACCTTAACTTGGGATAGATATAAAAATATATTTATTGAAGAAAAAAGAATCGCCAATGGTAAAAAATTTATACAAGATAATCTTGAGACCTTTAAAAGGGTTGAAGAGGAATATGGGGTCCCAAAAGAAGTAATTACAGCAATTATTGGTGTTGAAACAAGATATGGCAAAATTCAAGGAAGCTATAGAGTTATTGATAGTCTTTTAACACTTGGTTTTGACTATCCCAGAAGAGCAAAGTTCTTTAGGAGTGAACTTGTAAAATTCTTTCTCTTAACAAGAGAGAATGAGCTTAATATAGAAGAAGTGAAAGGCTCATATGCTGGAGCAATGGGGTTCGGGCAATTCATATCATCCAGTTACAGGGCTTATGCTATTGATTATGATGGAGATGGCTATGCAGATTTATTTAATTCTGTAGATGATGCAATTGGTAGTGTGGCGAACTACCTTTATGTACATGGTTGGAAAAGAGATGGAGAAATAGTTACCGTAACTTATCCTAACAATGTTAGAAAAATATTTAAACCAAATAGTTCGGTATCAAAATTTATACCTTTAAGTTTTATAGAAGGAGATAATGAGTTATTTTTTATTGGCGATGATAACTTTATTGCAATAACGAAATATAATATAAGTCACTTTTATGCAATGGCCGTTTACTATTTATCAGAAGAGTTAAAAAAATGAAGAAACTATTATTTACACTATTATCAATTTCAGTATTTGTTGAATCACAAAGTTTTGTTCCAGACGCTCCTGAGCTTGATGTTAAGAGTTATATTTTAATAGAACCAAATACCAATACGGTGATTGCAGAATATAATTCTGAATTGGAAATAGAGCCAGCCAGCATGACAAAAATTATGACAAGTTATGTTGTAGCTGACCAAATAGCAAATGGACTCATATCTCCAGAGGATGAGGTTTTAATTAGTGAAAAAGCATGGAGAATGAAAGGATCAAAGACTTTCATAGAAGCTGGAAAAAAAGTAAGTGTGTCTGATCTTTTAAAAGGAATTATGATTCAATCAGGAAATGACGCCTCTGTTGCAATAGCAGAATATGCAGGCGGTACTGAGAGAGGCTTCGTTGATTTAATGAATGCTTATGCCTCTTCTTTAGGTATGAATAATACGATTTTTCAAAACGCAACTGGGTTACCTGATGATAATCACTTTTCATCAGCAAAAGATCTAGCTAACCTTACATCAAACTATATTAATAATTTTCCAGAAGAATATGCCTTATACAAGCAAAAGCAATTCACTTTTAATAATATCAAGCAGTTAAATAGGAATAAGCTTTTATGGAGAGATGATTCTGCTGATGGGGTTAAGACAGGCCATACAGAAGCTGCTGGTTATTGTCTTGTTGGTTCTGCCAAAAGAGGTGGAATGAGATTGATTACTGTGGTGGCAGGAAGTAAATCAGATAACGACCGTTTTCTATCGTCTCAAAGACTTCTTGAATATGGATTTAGATTTTATTCAACTCAGAAAATGTTAAGCGCAAAAAAAGAGTATCAGAGTATTACCATATGGGGCGGCGAAGAGAAAAAGCTTGGAGTTGGTGTACTGCAAGACATTTCTATCACTTTGCCTAGAACAAGTTTTAAAGATGTTAATACGATCTATAAGGTTAATAATAATATCCAAGCTCCAATTGAAATGGGTCAAAAAGTTGGAACTCTTGAAATAATTAGCAATGAGGAAGTTGTTTTGGTTGCAGATTTGGTTGCTTTAAAGGATATAAAGGCAAAAGGATTTTTTGGAAGAATGTGGTCAAAGTTCGTACTTTGGGTATTTAGCTTATTCGGTCTTGCTGGCGATGACTCAAATTAAAGGAGTTTTTAATGGCTCCTTTGATGATGTAGAGAATATAAAAGTATCTCCCTTCTCTCGAGCTTATACCTTCTCAGATAGTGTTTATGAGGTCATACCATTTTTTAATTCAAAACCTATAGCATTCGAATCACATATAAAGAGATTGGATTTTTCCTCTAATGAATTATCAATTAGCTTAGATTTAAAAAAAACTTCAAATGAGATAAATACATTAATTTCATCCTGTGGATTTAATAATGGCTATGTTTATTATCAGGTTACAAGAGGAGTAGACCCATTAAGATCTCATATCCATGAACAAAATCTAGCAACCGAAACTTTTGGTTATGTAAAAGCGCATTTATTTGAATGGAAACCTCTCAGAGTATCCATATGTGACGATATAAGGTGGGCCAGATGTGATATTAAATCAACGTCACTCCTTGGAAATGTTATGAGCATGAATTCAGCAAAAGAAGATGAATGTGATGAAGTAATTATGCACAAAAATGGCCTTCTTACCGAAGGCGGCGCATCTAATTTATTCTTTGTAAAAGATAATACAGTTTGCACTCCAGCCCTTAACGGGAATATTCTTCCGGGTATTACAAGAGCTTTATTGATTAATGAATTGAATCTCCATGGCATTGAAGTCATTGAAGAAAATTTTACATTAAATGATCTATCTAGGGCATCTTGTGCTTGGCTAACAAGTTCCACTAAAGGTCTGGCACCAATTTCTAAAATAATTAATCTAGAATCTGATTTGGATATTTATAATATTTTATTTAAGAATAGCGAAGAAATTTTTAATAAGAAATTTCTTACTTAGCAGTTAACCTGACTACAATATTATCAAGCTCATGCCAGAAATTTTTTTCACTTAAACCTTTATTGGCTAGGTCAAGTTCAAATATATTTTTTTGAAGAGCTATCAAACTCTGAAGTTTATGATTTTTAATAAAGTTCATATATTCAGATGTTTTATTACTCCAAACTCCTGACTTGATTAAACTATTGACTGGATTTTTACTTTGCCTTGCATCTGCAGCACTGTTAATGATTTTTCCCACTATCCATACCAGCAGAGGAGCATAATGATCTTCAGAAGACTTAATTGAATGTATTATTTTTAAAGCTTTCTTTGTATTTCTAGAAATAATTTCATCTTCAAGTTCAAATGGCATAAATTCAGCAGATTCAATTGAAGAACTTCTTCCTTTTAAATCTCCTTCTATATAGGTCAACTTTAAAAGTTTTACCTCATTATGTTGAGCAACTAGATTTCCTGAGTTCATTTCTGATATATTTTGAATTAAATCAGGCCTATCCTTCTCAGAAATAAATGCAAGCTGATGTTTTAGCCAAATTCTTTCTTCAAAAGATTTTAGTTTTTTACAATCAATAATGAGAGCTAATTCATCCATAGCTTTAACCCATTTAGTTTTAAAATTTAATTTTTCATTATTCGAATTAATAATTATTGCAATATTATCCATTTTATTAATTTTTTCTATTTGAAATAATTTAATAATTTGATCTGGAATTTTTCCTTGATCATGATTAATTTCAATAATTATCTTTGACCCAAATAATGACCCGGAAGCATTTTCTATAATAGTTTGTTCTATTTTATCGAAATCTTCCTTATTAATAATTGTTTTTTCTTTATACCCTTTTTCTGAAAGGGTTTTATTTAGAGTATCTTTAGAATTATTTCTTAAAACAACTTCAGATCCAAATATAAAAAAAATATTATGAGTCTTATCTAAATACTTTTTGATTGCCAATGCATCACATTTCAAAAGCATTCACCTCAAATATTATTTCTTTGATTAATTCATTTTGCATTTCAGATTCCAAAGCTTTTATCATCTGCTCTTGTGCAAATGGATTGAGTTCATTTGATTTATATCTCTTATAGACTACCAGCTTCTTATTAATCTGCTTGTTTGCATAGATGCTTATATCTATCTCTAATCTTAGCTCGCCTTCAAGAGATCTTAAGGAAGGCCCTCCATAAATGTCATAGTTACTAAAAATGTAGTTTTTTAAAAGAATTTGACCTTGTTTATTCTTATTATTTTCTGAATTAAATATAAATTTTAGCTTTTGCTCAAATGATACTGGAATACTATTTTCTATGTCTAAAGAAAATAAATTCTTTTTAGATTCTTCTATAATTAATTGATTAAATTGGCAGCTACTAAAAGATATTAGTACAAAAATATATAAAAAAAGAGATTTTAGTTTCATGCATTAATAGTATCTATAGGAAGCGCATATATCAAAGATTAATTCTTAGATTACAAAGTTTATTATCTTTTCTTTTATGTAAATAGTTTTTTTAATAGGAGTATTGCTTATTGTTGAAGCAACATTCTCAATACTTAATGCAATGGATTCTAGATCTTTTTGCTCAAGATTTTTATCTACCATCACCTTGCCTCTTACTTTACCATTCACTTGAACAATTAAGTTAAATTCAGAAACCTCTAATAAATCTTCTCTGAGAATAGGCCATGATGACTCAATATCTTCTTCTAAGAAATCAAAATAAAAACCTTTCCATAAATGCTGTGAAATATGAGGAGATATAGGGTTGAGGGTCTTCAGGATAATAACTATTGCTTCATTTAGGCAAAATTTATTTGAAGCCGAGGCATTATCTTGCTTAAAGGACTCTGGTATAAAGTTTACCAACTCCATGATTGCAGCAATAGCTGTATTAAATGAATATCTTGTCTCAAAATCACTTGTCACTTTTTTAAGAGTGCTATGAGCTTTTCTTCTTAGACCTTTTTCTTCTTCTGAAAGACTTAGTGGCTCATCTATCTGCTCAAATTTTCTTTCATTGACAAGACTCCATATTTTTTTCATAAACCTTGAGGCACCTTCTACAGATGATTCTGACCACTCTAAACTCTGCTCAGGTGGAGCAGTAAACATCATATATAGTCTTACAGTATCTGCACCATATTTCTCTATATAAGACTGTGGGTCAACTGTATTACCTTTTGATTTAGACATCTTGGCACCATCTTTAAGAACCATCCCTTGGGTAAGAAGTTTTTTAAATGGCTCGTTGCCCTCAACGAGATCCATATCTCTTAATGCCTTATGAAAAAATCTTGAATAAAGTAGATGCAGTATGGCATGCTCAATACCACCAATATACAAATCAACTGGCAGCCAATATTTTGAATTTTTATCAAACATATCATCATTATTATCAGCTGAGGTAAATCTGGCGTAATACCAAGATGAATCCATAAATGTATCAAAGGTATCTGTTTCCCTTTTTAATTCATTTGATAAATTATAGAAATCTTGATTTTGACTAAGTGGAATAGGAGGTGAATTTTCTTTTAAATCAGGCAACTTCACTGGTAGGTCTTTTTCATCAAGAATTCGAGGCTCGCCATTTTCATATACAACGGGGATAGGGCATCCCCAATATCTTTGCCTGCTAACACCCCAATCTCTTAATCTGAATTGAACTAGACGCTCTCCAAGATTTAGTTTCTCTAAATCTTCAATAATTTCTATTGAAGCATCTTCTGAACTTTTACCATTGTATTTAGCAGAATTAATTAATTTACCAGTTTGAATAACTGGTAGCTCATCTTGCTCGTCAGAAATTATTACTTGGTTAATTTCTAAATTATATTTTGTAGCAAATTCAAAGTCTCTTTCATCATGGCCAGGGACTCCCATTACAACACCTGTTCCATAATCAAGAAGAACAAAATTTCCAATCCAGACTGGAATTTTCTTCTTTGTTATTGGATGAAGAACAAATAGTCCTGTATCTATACCAAGCTTTTCAGCTTTGGCCATATCCGCTTCAGCTGCTTTAACTTCTTTGCACTTATCTAAGAAGTCCTTTATTAATTCATTTTTATCTGCAAGATCTAGTGATATAGCATGATTAGGAGAGATGGCTAAAAATGATACTCCAAAAATTGTATCTGGCCTTGTTGAGAATGCAGTTAGGCATTCATCAGAGTCCTCAATTTCATATTTAATTTCAGCTCCATGAGATTTACCAATCCAATTTCTTTGCATGGTTTTAACATTTTCAGGCCAATCAACCTCATCTAAGGACGTTAAGAGCTCATCGGCATAGTCTGTAATTTTTATAAACCATTGATCAATTTCTTTAATCTCAACTTGTGCACCAGACCTCCAACCTTTCCCATCTATGACCTGTTCATTTGCTAAAACTGTTTCATCAACCGGATCCCAATTGACCATTGATTTTTTCTTATATACCAGTCCTTTGTCATAAAACTTTTTAAATATTAATTGTTCCCATTTATAGTATTCAGGCTCACATGTTCGAAGTTCCTTGGACCAGTCATAACCCAAGCCTAATGAAATAAGTTGTTGTTTCATATGCTCAATATTTTGATTTGTCCAATCTTTTGGACTCACTTTATTAGCAATTGCAGCATTTTCTGCTGGAAGACCAAAAGCATCCCAACCCATAGGTTGGAAAACATTAAAATTATTCATTCTTTTATATCTAGATATAACATCACCAATTGTGTAATTCCTTACATGGCCCATATGAAGCTTTCCTGATGGATAGGGAAACATTGATAAGCAATAGAATTTCTCTCTATCATCTGGCGTTGCTTTGAATGTATTGTTTTCTATCCACTCACGTTGGATATTTTGTTCAATTTCTGTTGGATTATATTCAGGTTTCATTTTTCAAGAACTCACCTTCAAGGTAATTAATAGTATGTTTATTTTCTTTAAATATTTTGTCTTGAAGAATTTTCTGATGAAGAGGATGATTGGTTTTAATTCCTTCAATAAAAAATTCATCAAGCGCACTAAGCATTCTCTTTATAGCAGAGCTCCTTGAGTTTGCCTGTGTGATAATCTTGGCCAATAATGAATCATAATAAGGCGGTACCTTATATCCTCCGTAAATATGAGAATCGTACCTTATTCCAAAGCCACCAGCTGTATGCATCTTTGTTATTGTTCCTGGAGATGGTTGAAAGGTCTCAGGATCTTCTGCATTAATTCTGCATTCTAGAGAATGGCCATGAAAGCTTATATCATTTTGATCTAGTTCAATTGGCATTTCTAGAGCTATTCTGAGCTGAGCCTTAACTAAATCAAATCCTGTTATCATTTCAGTTACTGGATGCTCTACTTGAATTCTTGTATTCATTTCTATGAAATAAAATTGATCTTTTTCATATAGGAATTCAATAGTACCTACTCCTTCATATTTAATTTCTTCACATAAATTTACACATGCCTTAAGAGTTTTTTCTAGGGAGTCTTCATTGATATTAAGGGCTGGTGCTTCTTCAATTATTTTTTGATGTCTTCTTTGCATGCTGCAATCCCTAGTGCCTAAGTGAATTGCTTTTCCTTTTCCATCACCAACTATTTGAACTTCTATATGTCTAGGATTTGCAATAAATTTTTCAAGATATATTGTTTCATTTCCAAATCCATTTTTTGCTTCTTGTTTTGTTATTTCTGCATGACCGATTAAATCCTCTTCTCTTTCAACAACACGCATACCTCTTCCACCACCACCAGCAGTTGCCTTAATCATAATCGGGTAACCTATATCCCTAGCAATTTTTTTAAATTCTTCATTATCAGATGGAATTTCATCCTTAAAACCAGGGACAATTTGGATTCCAGAATTTTCAGCTAAAGTTTTTGCAGTAATTTTATCACCCATCTTATGAATGGTATCTGAGGTTGGACCAATAAATTTGAAACCACTTTTTTCGCACATTTCAGCAAAATTATGATCTTCAGCAAGAAAGCCATAACCAGGATATATTGCATTTGCACTAGTAAGTTCAGCAGCTGAAAGAATTGCCGGAATATTTAAATAGCTTTCTGATGGTGAAGCTGGTCCAATGCAAACAGTTTCATCAGAAAATTTTAGATGTTTTAAATCTTTATCAGCTTCAGAGTATACAGAAACTGTTGAGATGCCTAGCTCTTTACAAGCTCTGATAGCTCGAAGAGCAATCTCGCCGCGATTGGCAATGAGAACTTTGTAACTCATTTTAATTAATGGTTATAATTTTTTGTCCATACTCTACTGGACTTCCATCTTCGACATCAATACTAGTAATTTTCCCATCAAATTCTGACTTTATTTCATTCATCATTTTCATGGCTTCAATAATGCATAGTATGTCACCAACTTTAACTATATCTCCAACTTTTATGAAAGGATCTTTATCCGGGCTAGGGCTTCTATAAAAGGTTCCAACTATTGGTGATGTGACGGCTTGACCAGAAATATTTTCTTTATCAATCACCTCGTCATCATTTTTCTGAGATACCACTGATTCATGTTTATTGATAATTGGAGTTGATACAAACTCTTGATGAGAACTATTGTTTCTAGAAATTCTTACAGACTCATCTCCCTGACTTACCTCAATTTCCTTGAGATCAGATTCTTGAAGCATCTCAATAAGCTTTTTAATTTTTCTAATATCCATTTATTTACCTCTGTATTTTAATATTCCTTTTGTAATAGCCTCTTCATATCCTTTAACTCCAATCCCTGTAATAACTTCCTCAGCAATATCTGATAAATATGAAAAATGCCTAAAATCTTCTCTTGAATATATATCAGAAAGATGGACTTCATAGAATGGAATCTGAACAGCAAGCAAAGCATCTCTAATAGCAATACTGGTGTGAGTATATGCCGCAGGATTAATAACTATAAAATCTATTTTTTGTGCAATAGCATTATGAATTGATTCAATTATTTCATGCTCTGCATTACTCTGGAAAGTTAAAAGAGAACTCCCATTTACAGTTGCATGATCTATCAAATCCTTTTCAACATTCTTTAATGACTTATTGCCATATATCTCAGACTCTCTCATGCCAAGAAGATTTAAATTTGGTCCATTAATAAGCAATATTTTCATTTTGAATGATTTTAACAGAAATTTACAGATTTTATAGGATTTTTAATAGATTTTATTTTTCTGAACTGGATAACAAAAGCCAGCCTCTGAGCATCCTTGGTAGTATATAAAAACATCTAATAAGTTCAACAAAGAATTTAATTCAGCTTTTATCTTAAAGCTATCTTTAAGAATTTTAGTTTCTCCAAAAAATTCATCTGTATATAGTTCTTCTTTAGATTCCAATATGTCAAATGGTATTGATTTTTCATTATGTTTAAGTTCTATACTTTGCAAATACATATAATAGCCATCTTTTATGTTCCACGAGAGGAAAACTTCTCCGTCCTTATTATTAATTGATAGCTTGAATACCTCTTCAGCTACTGGAATTTTATTTTGATTTTCAAAAAGGCTGGATGAATATAATTCAACTGCAATTAAATTGGATAGTAGTATAATTATTAATCTAATAGTCATATAGACTAAAGAATAAACCCCAAAGAAGTTAAAATAAAGAGATTATTAAATAACATGCTAGATAAAAACCTATGCTTCAGACTTTACTATTAAAATTTTTCTTTTATGTGCCTAAATGGCTTTTAAAGATATTTTTTTTTAAAAAAAGAAAAATAATAAGAGGACATCAATTTGATGCACAATCTGCCGCATTGTTATCAGTATTTCCAAAGACTAATCTATCCATTCTTTTAGACACTGAAATTGCCGAGACAAGAAAGCTTCTTAATGAGAAAAGAAAAAAAAATAAATTATCTTTAACTCCTTTAGGAGAAGTTAACAAAATAAATCATATTTTACCAAATCATCAACTGCTTCTGAGGGAATATCAGCCTTCAAAGTTAGATGAAAAAAAAGCAGTCCTATATTTTCATGGGGGAGGATATGTCTTAAGTTCTGTTGATGGTCATGATGATATGGTTTCATATATGTCAGATAATATTGGAGTAAAATTTTATTCTTTAGACTATAGATTGGCACCAGAGAATAGTTATCCTGAATCCCTTGATGACGCATTAGAGGCATATGCATGGCTTTTAGGAAAAGGCTATAAACCTAAAGACATTTCAGTATGTGGAGATAGTGCTGGTGCACACTTGGCTGCATCGTTAGTTCATCATCTCTCTAATGAAGATATGGATATACCAGGAAGCCAGCTTCTAATATATCCAATGTGTGATCCGTCTTGCTCCTCAGAGTCCTATGAGCTTCTTTCAGAAGGTTACTTACTTACAAAAGATAATATGATTTGGTTTTGGGATAAGTTTAGAAGCTCCGAAGCAGATAATATTAATCCAACCTTCAACCTCTTTGAATTTGATTTTGAAAAAGCTCTACCACCCACGATAATTGTTACCGGAGGCTTTGATCCATTATGTGATGATGGAGAAATATATGCATATTTATTGCATAAAGGTAAACATAATGTGAAACAATTACATTATCCAACAATGTTTCATGGTTTTGCATCAATGACTAGGTTGAAAGCAGCACAAACTGCTGTTGAGGATTTTTTAAAAGAATACAAAAAAATACTATGAGTAAAATTTTAGAAGTAAATAATTTAAGCATTAATTTTTCAACCAGAGATGGTGTTTTTAATGCTGTAAATGATATTAGTTTTGATATTGAAAGAAATCAGACAATGGCATTGGTTGGTGAATCAGGTTCTGGTAAATCAGTAACAGCTATGTCTATACTTCAATTACTTCAAAAACCTCAAGCCTCTTATTCTAAGGAATCTTCCATAAAATTTAATGGAGATGAAATTATAGATGCTAAATATGAAAAACTTCTTTCTCTGAGAGGGAATATTATATCTATGATATTTCAGGAGCCAATGACTTCATTGAACCCTTATCACAGGGTTGGAAATCAAATTACTGAATCCATTCTACTACATTCAAATAAAGCAAAAAAAGAAGCAATAGATGAAGCTAAAAAACTAATGGAGCTTGTAGAAATAGATGATGTTGAAAGGCGTTTTTACTCCTATCCACATGAGCTTTCTGGCGGGCAACGTCAAAGAGTAATGATCGCTATGGCTCTTGTTAATAAACCAGAGCTATTAATTGCCGACGAGCCTACTACTGCTCTTGATGTAACTATTCAAGCCCAAATACTTGATCTTATGTCTAAACTGAAGAGCGAACTAGGCATGTCCATACTATTTATCACTCATGATCTTGGCTTAGTTCAAGAATTTTCTGATAACGTTTGCGTTATGAAGGATGGTGAGATTGTAGAAAAAGGAAATACTATTGAAGTATTTGCTAATCCATCCCATGAATATACAAAAAAATTATTAGATGCAGAGCCCCAGCCAAAAATAGAAAAACCTTTTAGCGATGAGCCAATAATTGAAATTGATAATTTGAATGTTTTTTATTCAATACCTTCAGCCAATTTCTTTAGAAAAAATTCTTTTCATGCTGTTAAAAATACATCATTTAACATTTATAAAAATACAACTATTGGCCTTGTTGGTGAATCTGGATCCGGAAAATCAACACTTGGCAAAGCTATAGCAAATTTAGTTGCCTATGAAGGGGATATCAAATTTAATGGAAAAAATATCAATTTAAATTCACAAAAAGAAAATAAAGAGTTGAAAAAAAATGTTCAGATTGTATTTCAAGATCCTTATGGTTCTTTGTCTCCAAGAATGACAGTTGGTGAAATAGTTGGAGAAGGATTAGGAGTCCATTTTAAACTTTCAAAAAAAGAAAGGAATGAGAAGATTGATAAAGTTTTAGGTGATGTGGGGATAGAAATAACAGCTAAAAATAAATATCCACATGAATTTTCAGGTGGTCAAAGACAGAGAATTGCAATTGCAAGATCTTTAATCATGAATCCTGCATTTATGATTCTTGACGAGCCAACTTCTGCTCTTGATAGATCTATTCAAATTCAAGTTATTAAACTATTAAAGGATATTCAAAATGAATATGGCCTAACTTATCTTTTCATAAGTCATGACTTAAAAGTTATTAGATCTATGTCAGATTTTATTTTTGTTATGAAGAATGGTGAAATCGTTGAATCAGGACCTTCTCATGCAGTTTTTGAAAAACCTGAAAAAGAATATACTAAGAAACTCCTTAATGCTGCATTAAAGTATGCCTCTGAATAATTTAAAATTATTAATATGACAAATAGAAAATATTCAAAAGAGCTTGTAGACGGTCCAAATCAAGCAGCATCTAGATCAATGTTAAGAGGTGTTGGTTTTACTTCTGAAGATTTCACAAAACCATTTGTAGGAATTGCCTCAACAGGAGCCAAGGTAACTCCATGCAATATGCACATCAATCAACTTTCAGAAATTGTTGAACAATCAGTTGATAGTTCCGGAGGAAAAGGAGTTCTTTTTAATACTATTACTGTTTCAGATGGTATATCTATGGGAACGCAAGGAATGAAATATTCACTTGTATCAAGAGAGGTAATAGCAGACTCTATAGAAACTGTTGTAGGTTGTCTTGGTTATGATGGAGTCATAGCAGTAGGTGGTTGTGATAAAAATATGCCTGGATGTATTATTGGCATGGCAAGACTGAATAGGCCATCTATATTTATATACGGTGGTTCAATAAAGCCTAGTAAGGAAAATACTGATTACGTTACTGTATGTGAAAAAACTGGAGAGTTTTCAAAGGGTGATTTGGATGAGTCTCAATTGATACATGTAGAAAAAATATCTGTGAAGGGCCCTGGATCGTGTGGAGGTATGTATACAGCTAATACTATGGCATCTGCTATTGAGGCATTAGGTATGAGTCTCCCTGGAAGTAGCAGTCAAGATGCTATTTCTAGTGATAAAGAAAATGATTGCTCAAAAGCTGGTGAAGCAATAATGAACTTATTAGAAAAAGATATAAAACCTTCAGATATTATGACTAAAAAAGCATTTGAAAATGCAATTACTATGGTTATCTCATTAGGTGGTTCAACAAATGCAGTCCTTCATTTATTAGCCATGGCTGATGCAATTGGTGTTGATTTAGAGCTTGATGACTTTACAAGAATAGGTAAAAAAACTCCAGTTATGGCAGATCTTAAACCTTTTGGCTCTCATTACATGTCTGAACTTAATGCTAACGGAGGCATTCAGCCACTAATGAAAACTCTTCTTGAAGAAGGATTGCTGCACGGAGAATGCCTAACTGTAACTGGTCAGAGCTTAGCAGAAAATCTTTCTTCAGTTATGCCATATGAAAATAATCAAGACATAATTAAAGCATTTGATAATCCCATAAAAAGAAATAGCCACCTTAGAATTCTGTATGGAAATTTAGCTAAAGAGGGAGCAGTTGCAAAAATAACTGGAAAAGAAGGAACTTCCTTTGAGGGCAGTGCTAGAGTTTTTAACTCAGAGGAAGAAGGAGTGGAAGCCATCCTATCAAAATCTATAAAAGCTGGCGATGTTGTAGTAATAAGATATGAAGGACCTAAAGGAGGTCCTGGAATGCGTGAAATGCTAAAGCCAACTTCTGCAATCATGGGTCAGGGTCTTGGAGATAAAGTTGCATTCATTACCGATGGTCGTTTTTCAGGTGGAACTCATGGATTTGTTGTTGGTCACATAACACCAGAGGCAGCTGATGGAGGGTTAATAGCAATAATTGAAGATGGCGATTCAATATTAATTGATGCAAATTCAGATAAACTAGAGCTCAATATTTCAGAAGCTGAGATTTCAAGCAGGCTTGGTAAATGGGTTAATCCTAAGGTACCGCCAAAAAAAGGAGTTTTAGCTAAATTTGCAAGAAATGTAAAATCAGCAAGCCTTGGAGCGGTAACAGATTAAAAATGTATTTTAAAAGAAAATTTCCTAATAGCAGACTTAGAAGAATGCGCTTAAATTCAAATATAAGAAATCTTATATCTGAGTTTGAATTATCTACAAATGATTTAATACAACCATTATTTATAAAAGAGGGATTAAGTGGCACTGAGCCAATAGAAAGCATGCCTGGCATTTGTAGACATGGCGAAGATTCTATTCTCTCAGAGATTGAGGCATTGCTGGAGCATGATATCAATACAGTAGCGTTATTTCCTGTCATTGAGCAATCAAAAAAAAATAGCAAAGGAGACGAGGCTCTGAATTCATCTAATTTAATGTGCCAAACTGTCAGTGAAATAAAGAAAAGATTTCCTGAAATCATTTTGATATCTGATGTGGCATTAGATCCTTATACCGATCATGGACATGATGGACTCTTAATCAATAACTATGTTGATAATGATGAGACTCTAAACATCTTAAAACAACAATCTTTAACACTAGCACAGGCTGGTTCAGACATTATTGCTCCATCAGACATGATGGATGGAAGAATTGGTTTTATAAGAAAAGCATTAGATGAGATGGATTATAAGAATACAATTTTACTTTCATATGCTGCAAAATATAATTCAAAATTTTATGGCCCCTTTAGGGATGCAGTAAATTCAGCCTCAAGTTTAGGCAAATCATCAAAGGCTACTTATCAGATGTCTCCAAAGAATAAGAATGAAGCTATTCATGAAGTTGCTATGGATATTAATGAGGGAGCAGACATTGTCATGGTAAAGCCTGGCATGCCTTATTTGGATATAATTTCTAATATTAAAGATACTTTTAAGATACCGACTTTTGCTTATCAAGTAAGTGGAGAATACAGCATGCTTAAACTAGCAATTGATAAAGGATGGCTTGATAGTGATGTTATGTTAGAATCATTATATAGCTTCAAAAGAGCAGGAGCTGATGCAATTCTAACTTACGCAGCTAAAGAAATTTCCAAGGAGATAACAAACAAATGAGCAAAGTGATAGAAATTCGTGACGAAGAAAATTTTAATAATGATGTTTTAAATTCAGAAATGCCAGTACTGGTAGACTTTTGGGCGGAATGGTGTGGGCCATGTAAACAGCTTGCTCCCACTGTTGCAGAAATTGCTTTTGAAAAATCAGAAACCTTGAAAGTATGCAAAATGGATGTAGATTCTAACAGAGAGATTGCAGCCAAATATGGTATTAGATCAATTCCATCATTAATTATTTTTAAAAATGGTGAGCCTGCTGGCGTTGAAGTTGGGGCTCTAACAAAACAACAATTAGAGGACTTTATTAGCACTAACATATAGTTTTAATTGATTATGCTTTGCATATTTCTAGAAATAAGACTATCATTTTAATTCCCCAGGCTTAAAAGCCATCATTACATCAAACCTATTTTTACAAACAAAAAATTAAATTATTAGAACGGAAAAAATTAAATGAACCTCACTGAAATAAAAATTAAACCAATTAATGAGCTTGTAGATATAGCAACTGAGCTTGGCCTGGAAGATGTTGGAAGGCTAAAAAAGCAAGAAATAATATTCAGAATTTTTAAGCATAAAGCATCTGAAGGTGTAGATATTTATGGTGGTGGAGTGCTTGAGATATTAAATGATGGTTTTGGATTTCTTCGATCACCAGAAGGGTCATATTGTGCTGGAGAGGATGATATTTATGTTTCACCAAGTCAAATTAGAAAATTTAGTCTCAGAAAGGGTGATTCAGTTGCAGGAAAAATAAGAACTCCAAAAGATAAAGAACGTTATTTTGCTTTAATTCAAGTCGACACTATCAATGGTGAAGAGCCAAGAAATACCAAAAATAAAATTCTATTTGAAAATTTAACACCTTTATTTCCTAATGAAAGGTTAATTTTGGAACAAGGAAGCGGGTCTAATGAAGATCTCTCATCTAGAATAATTGATTTAATTGCTCCAATTGGTAAGGGTCAGCGTGGTTTAATCGTATCGCCTCCTAAGGCCGGTAAAACACTAATGCTTCAAAGTATTGCTCATTCTATTAAAAGTAATAATCCAGAGGTAGAGCTTATTGTACTTTTAATTGATGAAAGACCTGAAGAGGTCACTGAAATGTCAAGAACTGTAAAAGGAGAAGTAGTTGCTAGTACTTTTGATGAGCCACCTACAAGACATGTACAAGTTGCAAACATGGTTATTGAAAAGGCAAAAAGGCTTGTAGAGCATAAAAAAGATGTGGTTATTTTATTAGATTCTATTACGCGTCTTGGAAGAGCATATAATTCAGTCCAGCCTGCATCTGGAAAAATTCTTAGTGGTGGTGTTGATTCTAATGCTCTTGAAAGACCTAAAAGATTTTTTGGTGCTGCAAGAAACCTTGAAGAAGGAGGCAGCTTAACTATTCTTGCTACCGCACTTGTTGAAACTGGATCAAAAATGGATGAAGTTATATATGAGGAGTTCAAAGGTACCGGCAATATGGAAATTCATCTCGAAAGAAAAATAGCTGAGAAAAGAATATATCCTGCTATCAATATCAGAAGATCTGGAACTAGAAGAGAAGATCTTTTAACTGCTGAAGATGAGCTTCAAAGAATGTGGGTTCTAAGAAAGATTTTAGATGATATGGAAGATGCTCAATCAATTCAATTCTTAATTGATAGGTTAAAATCACATAAAACAAATGATGAATTCTTTACTTCAATGAAGGGGGGTAATGGTAAGAAAACTAGATAAAGTTTTTAGCCATAGACATCATCATCTTATCAGTTGGTTTAGATGAAACATAAATTTCTAACCGCTTCGATTCGTTTTCTATTTTTTGTTTAATATTTTCTGATGCTACTACGAAGACTTTGTTTTCTAAAATATCATTATTCAAGTGATTGATTAAAAACTCTATAGTACCAAAGTTATAAATTAGAATTATTTCCCTATCTTTTGTTATTTTTTTTACTTCTTTAATTAGGTAATTTATTTCATAGCAGACAATTTCTTCAATATCTTCTCCAAGCTCCTTTTGAAGAAACCCATTTGAATTATCGCCACAAAATAGAAGACTTTTCCCTGGAAAATTATTACGCACTAAGTTTAGAACTCCTTTGGATGAAAAATTATCAGGAAATACTGACTTAATACCTTTTTTTAGTAATTTATTAGATGTAGCTGGTCCTGTTGTCAAAAAATTATGATTAAGTAAATCTATCCTCCAGAAAGATTCAAGAATCTTAAGCCCATTTGTAACTGAATTTTGGCTAGTAAAAATTATATTTTTATATGAACTTATATTCTCTAATTTTTGAATAGAGTTTGATTGTAGGTTTTTAAATTTAGTTTGAGAAAGATGGATGTGTCTAATTTCAATTCCTTCATCATCAGCTAGGCTCTTTAATTGAGCTGATTGTTTTTCTGGTCTTGTATTAATAATCATCATTCACATATTAAAGATTTTGCACCCTCAGAAATAAAATCATCGGCAAATGAAATAATATCTTGATTGATATTCTTTATAGAAGATTTTATTTCCTTATAAATCAATTTATCACCTTTATTGGAGAGAACTTTACCAGAAATTTTTATAACCCCATTTAAATCTTCACAGAGGATTGCAATTGGAGATAGACAATTACCACCCATTGCAGCAACAAATGATCTTTCAGCATTTGCAATAATTAACTCTATAGGGTCACCTATATGCTTAAGTAATTTGACCACGTCTTTTTTTGCAGATAGGCACTCAATAGCTATATGACCTTGAGATGCAGCAGGTAACATTTCTTCAATTAAAAATTCATATGAATTATGTTTTAAGCTCAACCTACTTATAGCTGCTTTTGCAACAACCAAGCCATCAAACTGACCTTCATTAAGTTTATTAATTCGTGTTGCAATATTACCCCTTACAGGAACAGTTTTAATATCTGGTCTAAGATAATTTATTTGCGCCTTTCTTCTGGGTCCCGATGTTCCTATGGTTGCATTCTTTGGAAAGTCAGTGAAAGACTTGCCATCTCTAGACAAAAGTAAGTCGCTGGGTGATTCTCTTTTAAAAACATTGGTAATTTTGAACTTGGGATCAAGACTTGCAGGAACATCTTTAAGGCTATGAACAGCAATATCTGCTTTATTAGACTCAAGTGCAGATTCTAGTTTAGTGACAAAAAGACCCTTACCTCCAATTTCATGAAGTGGTTTATCGGTTTGGTCTCCCTCCGATGCCATTGGAATTAACTCAACTTCAATATTGCTGATATTAGACTTAATTTCGTTAGCAACAAAATTAGCTTGGTACATTGCTAGTTCTGATTTTCGTGTGGCTATTCTAATTTTCATTTTTTCTTTAATAAAAGTGCCCTTACATCTCCAACGTTTTTATCTTTTAAGATTCTAAATTCTTCAGGTATCTCTACCATAGTAAACTTACTATGCTCTAAGTAAATTTTACATGACGGCTTTACATCATTTTTACGCGACAGTAACTTAAGAAGTTTTAATTCATATTCTTGATCAAAAGGAGGATCAAGTAATATAAGATCATAATAAGACAGATCATTCTTTTTTATCCATTCAAATGCATCTTTAAAAATCACTTTAGACTTATCTTTTATATCAAGTAGCTTAATATTTCTTGTTAATATCGAGTAATTCTTTTTATTAAGTTCTACAAAAACTACTTTATTTGCATGTCTCGATATTGCTTCAATTCCAAGAGCTCCAGTACCAGCAAAAAGATCAAGACAGACAAAGTCTTTAATTTCAAACTGCAACCAATTGAAAATAATCTCTTTAAGTTTGCTTGAAGTTGGTCTCAGTGTATCTTTGAACTCAAAAGGTATTTTCTTCCCCTTAAGGTAGCCACCAGAAATTCGTATGTTATTTTTCATCACTTATTTGCAAGAAGGTTACGCATATTTACTAAAAATTGATAATCAAAAGTTATTTAAACTAAGTATAATTCATCCATGAGCTTACAAGATAATTTTAGACAAGCAATGAGAAGCTACATTTACTCTGTTAGTGTTATGTCAAGTGTTGATTCTCATGGAAGTTATAGTGCGATCACTGTCTCTTCGGTAACTTCTGTTTCCTTAGATCCTCCAAGCTTGCTTGTTTGCATAAACAAATCTGCGGGTATTCATGACACTATTGAAGTCGGAACTGATTTTTGCATAAATTTACTCACAAAGGATCAGGAAAATATCTCTAACCTTTGCAGCTCATTTCAAACAGAAGGCAAAAGGTTTGATGATGAGAATTGGGATTTAAGCAGCATTCCATTTTTAAAAGGGGCTCAAGCTAATATATTTTGTACTGTTGACAAATTGATCTCATATCATACTCATACTATAGTTATTGGGCATGTTACAAAATCTTCTAGCAATCAAAATATTAATACACTTACGTATGTTGATGGAAATTATCAATAAAACTCTAAATAATATTTTTCTAGTTTTAATAATATCTAGTTCCTCTTTATATGCCTCTAATATTTCAACAAATCAGAATGAATGTCTTGAACAACCAAGTGTATTCATTGTCTCACCTCAAGATGGTTTTATTTCCAAGTCTAATAATGTAAAAGTTGTATTTGGTTCTAAAAATATTGAGATTAATCCAGCAGGCACAGTTGAAATTGCTGCTAATAGATGTTTTGCAAGTGGGCATCATCACTTATTGGTTAATATTGAAAATCCCCCAAAAAGTTTTATTCCTTTTGATAATGGTCATTTACACTTTGGAGGAGGTCAAACTGAAACGGTACTTAATCTTGAGCCAGGAACATATAGTCTCCAGCTTATTCTCGGATCCTATATTCATAATTCAAGAATGCAGGTAAATAATTTTGCAGGGCAAGGCCCTTTTTTATCTGAGAAAATAACTATAAAAGTTAATTAGAAATTAGACCACTTACAACTTTATCTAGATGCTCATCTAAATTATTTGCAATTATATTTGCACTAGAAATTGGTCCATGATTGTCATCATAATCATCACCAACCACATTGACCTTTCTTATTATTCCAACAAGACCATGCAACATAGACCAAAGGGTTATACATTTAAAAGAGATTACCTCTTCAGCATCATCTGCTAGATTAGCAAAACTATCTCTCATGTTGTCATATGTTTGATTCGCAGCTATTAGAAGACTAGGATAATCAGCAAAGTTCCCAACAGCTGTTCCAAACATTAGATCGTAGGTATTTGCATTTTTTAAACCAAACTCTATGTATTTACGTGCATTAGAAACGAGCTCTTTTTTTTTAATTTTTTGAGAGTTATCAAAAAAAACAAGTTCGTTAAGCTTTTTAAAACCCTTTGTTGCAACAGCAGCATATACGCATTCTTTAGTTTCAAAATGTCTATAAGGAGCGGTTTGAGAAACTCCACTTTCTTTTGCAAGTGATCTTATGCTTAATTTTGTATAACCATCCCTTTCACAAAGCTTGCATGCACATTCTATAAGTTCTTCTTTTAGATTTCCGTGATGGTATGTATTCATTTTTTTAATTTAATGTTGACACTGCTAACATATATTATGTTATTATGTTTACACCGCTTACATTAAGTTTATTAGGAATAAAAGTCAAATAAAGCTATATGAATTTTAAAAAAACAAAACTTATTACTGCTCTCTTATCATGCAACTTTTTTATTTCAAACATTGGAGCTTTAGAGGTCCTTGAAATTAAAATGCTTGATGAATATGTTATAACTCGAGAATTTCCTGGAAAACTAATTCCAGCTGAGCAATCTAAGTTAGCATTCGAAATACCGGGGAAGATCAACTCTATTAATGTGGACATTGGTGATGAAGTAATTCTTGGAGAAGAGCTTGCAGCATTAGATGGGAGAGAGTCATTGGCTCAATTAAATCAATCGAAAGCAAAGTATGAATTGGCTTCTCAAGTGTTAGCAAGATATCAAGACTTAAGAGCGAATGGTCATATATCTATTCAAGACCTAGATAAAGCTCAATCCGACCAGATAGTTGCGAAATCACAATATGACTTTTATAAAGTTAAATATGAACAAACCAGGCTATTGGCTCCATTTAATGGAGTAATACAAAATAGATTTTTAGATACTGGTTCTGTAATTAATGCAGGTATCCATGTTTTAGAAATTTTAGGTTCTAATAATGTTGAGGCAAGAATATCCATTCCAAGTAATTATATGGACAAAGTGCAGATTGGAAACGAATATGAGTTTGATGTTCGAGGAGCTTCTGTAAAAGCCAAATTAGAAAGATTGGCACCAATGTCAACAGGAGGCTCTAATAACAGATTAGCAATATTTAGATTTAAGACATTTCTTAACCCTGGGTCAATAGTAAAACTTAAATTAAACCTTACTGAGAAAACAAAAGGTACTTGGGTTCCAATTAAATCACTATCCCAGTCCGAACAAGGTATTTGGGCCATATATACCATTGATGACCAGCAAACAGTAGTAAGAGATTTGGTTGATATTATATATTTTGAAGATGAATACGCTTATGTCAGTGGCACACTTAAGGATGGAGATTTAGTAATTCTAGGTGGAGCGCAAAAAATTATTGAAGGCAAGATAATTAAATAAAATGAATGTTATTAATTTTCTAATAGAAAAGCCAAGAATACTATTCCTAACCTTAGCATTTATATTACTTTCAGGAATTTCTTCTGGACTGTCAGTTCCGATACAAGAAAATCCTGAACTAGCTGAAAGATGGGGAGGAGTGCGTATTTTTCTTCCTGGCGCATCCCCAGAAAGAATTGAAACAGAGATAGTTAATGATCTAGAAATCAAACTCAGAGAAGTTGAAGAAATTGATGAGCTTGAATCAATAATCACTCAAGGTTTTTCAACAATTGTAGTTGAATTAAATCAAAGTGTTCACCCAATGCTTATTGAAGAGACTTGGTCAAAAGTTCAAGACAAGCTCAGTCAAATACTTATTCCTCAGGGCGCAGAAATTTTTCTTGATAGAAGCAGCGGGCCGCCTATCACCGTTCAGTATGCTGTAACCTGGAATGGCAGTGGAGAGGCTCCATTAATAATGATGTCCAGACTAGCAAATCAGCTTAAAAGGAAATTAAGCTCAATAGGCTCTTCTCATCAAACAGCAATTTTTGGTGAAACGGATGAAGAAATATTAATTGAGCTAGACTCATCAAAGCTTTCTTCGCTTGGTTTATCATTTCAAGATATTGAGAGATCTATTCAAGCTTTAGATTCAAAAAAACCCATTGGAGTATCCGCAAATAATAATTCTGAGCTCTTATATAGACTAAAAGATAATATACAAAGTATTCAAAAAATTTCAGAAATACCTATTAAGGTTATTAATGAATCAGAGATCATTCAATTAGATGATGTGGCATCTATCTCTAAAACTCCAGTTTCTCCCATTGAAGATATATTTTTATTTAATGGAAAGGTGGTTGTGTCTGTTGCAGGCACTGGATCATTTTCTCAAAGAGTTCATGACTATGTAGAACGGGCAACAATTGTTGTTGATGAGATGAGACAAACTCTCCCAAGTGAAATTTCTATAGATTTGGTTTACGACGAGTCTGCCTATACAACTAAAAAATTTAATGAGCTTGTTAAGAGTTTTTCATTGGCAATATTTTTTGTTTTAAGTTTGAGTCTATTTTTTCTTGGAATTAGATCTGCAATAATAGTTACTCTTATTCTTCCTTTTTCTATTTGTTTGGTTATGGTTGGTTGCAGATTTATAGGTTTGCCTCTGCATATGACATCTATTACTGGAATTATTATTGCTCTTGGTTTACTTATAGATAATGGAATTATTGTTGTTGAAGATTATAAGAATAGAAGAGCCTCCGGACTTAATATTAATGACTCAATTTCTCAAGGCTTAAAAAACTTATCGGCGCCATTGGCAGCTGCAACAGCAACAACTGTTTTTTCTTTTCTTCCCATAGTGACTGGAGAAGGATCGAGTATAGAATTTGTAGGTGGCATGGCAATGACAGTCATTATGTCTATAACATCTTCTTTAGTATTAGCATTATTAATGGTCCCTGTTCTCATGAGTTATATGGAAAAAATTCCCTATTTTAAAAATGTAGAGATTAGTAGTGAAGGTTATAGAAATGAAAAAATCCTTGTCAAATATAGAGCTTTTTTAAATTGGGTGTTCTTAGTTCCTAGACGAGCAATTATGATATCGCTTTCATTGCCTGTTTTAGGATTTCTACTTTTTAATTCTTTGCCTAAAGATTTTTTTCCTGCCCAAGATAGAGACATGTTTAGAGTTAATATAGAACTTCCTTCTAATGCTTCCTCGCTTACAACAATGGAGAGGGTTAAAGAAATAAGAGAAGATATTCTAAAGAGCGATTTAATTTCAATAGAAAAAGATTATTCTTTTATTGGCAGAAATATGCCGAGAGTACTAATGAATATTGTTGGTGGAGAGGAAAAGCAAGGACGCAATAATGTTGCGCAGTCTGTATTTTTTGCTAGTGATTATTATGAAATGATTGAGAATCTTCCAGAATTATCAAGAAGGCTGGTTAAAAATAATCCGGATATTATAGTTATTGTTGATAGTTTTTCTTCTGGACCCCCGGTTTTTTCAGATGTAAGTTATGTAATTTTTGGAGATGATCCAGATTTACTAAAGTCACTTGGCGAAGAACTAGAACTGATTATTAACAACTCTCCTGATGTAAGTCTAACCAAGTCTGCTACCTCAGATTCAATAACTAATGTAGAGTTTGAACTTAATAGCTCAAATATTTCATTTTCTGGTCAAAATGCAAGTTACCTTGTAAATGAGATGTTTTCAGCAAACAACGGCATGGTGGTTGGCACTATGCTGGATTCAAATAAAGAAATACCAGTAAGGTTAAAAGGGCTATCTGATAAAAATAATATCACTGGGAATACAGGTTTTATAACAATACCGTCTCAAGATGGTTTTGAGTATTTTGATAGCTTTGGAAAAAGTACATTAACAAATAAATCATCAACAATAACTAGATTAGATGGCCAAAGGACAAATGACGTTGAAGGTTGGATTTGGACGGGAATGCTCCCATCATCCACTGAAGAGTCTATCAAGGAAGATGTTAGAGATTTCGAACTAAGATTGCCTATAGGGTATTCATTAAAACAGCTTGGTGAAGCAGAAAGTAGAGGTCAATCCCAAGCTTCATTATATTCATCAGCCTTCATGTATTTCATTCTTATAATAGTTGGATTGGTCTTGGCTCTTAATTCATTTAGAGAAACAGCGTTAATTCTCTCTGTTGCATTTTTATCAATTGGACTATCTTTTCTTGGTTTGTTTGTAGGTCAGCAGAATTATGGATTTATTGGAACAATAAGCGCTGTAGGACTCATTGGCTTATCAATAAATGATTCGATTATTGTTTTATCTCATATTAAAGAAGAAGCCCAAAACAAAGAAATTAGCAAATCTGAGCTTGTTGAGGTTGTTATAAGATCTACAAGGCATATCATCACCACCTCTTTGACAACACTTGGTGGTTTTCTTCCACTTATTTTTGCAAGCGTGTTCTTTAAACCCCTTGCTTGGGCAATGAGTGTTGGTGTTTTAGGGGCAACTATTACAGCCTTACTATATATCCCTGCAATGTTTATTATTATGAGAAAAGTTAGGTATTAGAACACTTATCTGAGCAGTAGCTATTCCCAAATTTTTTGATAATCAGTGATTGATGGGTATAAGTTTCACAAGCAGCACATTTGACCATGGAGTCATCAACTTTTTTTTGTGCCGGCTTTTTAATTATTGATCTAATAAATAGCCCAGTTGCGATAACTAAAAAAAATATTACTAATGGAATTAGGAAAAGTATGGATTTCAGTATAAGCATTAACTAGTCACTAGAGACTGGTTTGCTGCTCTTCAAAAAATTCCATGACCAACCTGAATTATCTTCAGATCCTTGTGACTGCGATTCTTTATAATTCAATGAAATGATCTTTTTTGTATCTTCTAATAATTCAACATATCCCAAGGAGTTATAAGAGTTTTCTAAGATTTTTAGAGCTCTATAATTTTCACTAGAGTTGGGTATATTCTCTATTACATAATTAGCTCTTCTTATTGCTGCTATATGAGCATCAACACTAACATAATAATCTGCTGCAGCTAGCTCATTTCTTGCAATCATATTTCTTAAATAAATATTTCTTTGTTTTGCATATGTGGCATATTGGCTGTCAGGGAACCTAGTTAAAAACTCTGTTAACTCAGAAAACGATTCTTTAGCTCCAGAAATATCTCTATTTGATAAATCTGTATCAGTCATTCTTACAATAAAACTATTATCTCTGGTATAGCTTGATAAGCCCTTCATAAAATATGCATAGTCAATATTAGGATGTCTTGGATGTAGTCTAATAAATTTTTCTGCAGCAGCATGGGCAGCTTCTGTTTCAGCATTCATAAACTGGACATAAATTAGCTCAACTTGAGCTTGCTCTGCATATTTTCCAAAAGGGTATCTAGATTCAATTGCTTCTAAAGAATCAATAGCACCAAAATAATTTTTAGCAGCAATTCTTCTTTGAGCTTGATCGTAATATATTTTTTCAGGTTGTTCTATTTCAGGACCATCAGAATTACAACTAACCACTAAGAGGGTTACAATTGGAATTATTAAAAATAGTTTTGTTATTCTTATATCTTTCATTATTTGCACATTCTACCTGCATTATTGTAATTTACGCTTGAAAACATCTATTTAGATTAATTTTTTTATAATAAGTTCATATGATAGTAAAAAACGTTCCCAACGATCTCGCTTTTAAGAGATTAGACAAAGCTGCAGCAGAAATGTTTACAGATTATTCCAGAACGCAGATTAAAAAGTGGATAGAAGATGGAAGGGTTCTTGTTAATGGAGAAATATCTCAACCAAGAGAAAAAGTTAATGAGAATGATGAGATTGAATTAAATCCGACTGAAGAGCAAAAGGTATCATGGGAACCTCAAAATATTGATTTTGAAATTCATTTTGAAAATGAAGATTTTATTATAGTTAATAAACCTCAGGGCCTAATTATGCATCCGGGGTCAGGTTGCTATGATGGCACTCTTGCAAATGGACTTATTTATAAATTCCCAGAGCTAATAAATATCCCACGATCAGGAATAGTTCATCGTCTAGACAAAGATACATCTGGTATTTTATTGGTTGCAAGGACTGAGTCTTTTAGAAATTTCTTTATAAATGAAATGCAAGAAAGAAGAGTAACTAAAAAATATATTTCAGTTGTTGTTGGTTACACACTTGGAAGTTTTTCAATCGAAGATCCGATAGGCCGAGACAAAAATAATAGAACCAAGATGGCAATCAGAGAAGACGGAAAAGATGCATTAACTTTTGTAAAGCTTAAAGAAAATATTGGGAATTACTCTGTATTAGATATAAGAATAGAAACAGGAAGAACCCATCAAATTAGAGTTCACCTATCATCAAAAAAGTTACCAATAATTGGTGATAGAACTTATGACCCTAGCAGATCTATTGCAAAGGATACCTCTCAAGAGTTAATAGATATTTTAAGAGCCTTTCCAAGACAAGCTTTGCATGCAACTCATTTATCATTTAAGGATCAAAAAACTGATGATGTCTTTTCTTTTGATATTCCTATTCCATATGATATCGAAGGACTTATTTCAAATATAAGAAAGTTTGTCTAAAAGTAGGCAAAAACTTGTTTTTTCATTGATAAAATAATATAAACCCTATTCCTAAAAAGTTTTTTGGTAAGAAATTGAAATTATCTGGCGCAGACATGCTAATGCAAGCACTTCATGATGAAGGCGTGGAGCTTATTTTTGGCTACCCTGGTGGAGCAGCTTTACATATTTATGATGCTATTTTTAGACAAGATAAAATAGATCATATTTTAGTAAGACACGAACAGGGTGCAACTCATGCTGCCGATGGATATTCAAGGGCTACAGGCAAACCAGGAGTTGTTTTAGTCACATCTGGGCCTGGCGCCACCAATGCTATTACTGGAATTGCTACTGCATTTATGGATTCGATTCCAATGGTTGTGATATCAGGTCAGGTTGCTAGTCACTTAATAGGCACCGATGCATTTCAGGAAACAGATATGATTGGTGTATCACGACCGATTGTTAAACATAGTTATACGGTTTTCGATGCAGAAGAGATACCTAAGATTATTAAGGAGGCATTTTATGTTGCGACCTCAGGAAGACCGGGTCCTGTTGTCATAGATATCCCAAAGGATATGACAGCCCCTGATATTTTATTTGATTACTCATATCCAGATGAAGCTATTATTAGATCTTATAACCCACCTATAGATCCTGATCAAACCCAAATAGATAGAGCAGTAGAGGCTATATTAGAATCAAAAAAACCTGTTATATATGCTGGTGGTGGAGCAATAGCAAGCAATGCAGAGCAGGAATTATTTGAGCTAAATAAGATAATTGATGCACCTGTTACCAATACTTTAATGGGTTTAGGTATTTATCCTGCAAGTCACAATAGGTTTCTTGGGATGCTAGGTATGCATGGAACATATCAAGCAAACATGGCAATGCATAATTCAGATTTGATAATTGCTATTGGTGCTAGATTTGATGACCGGATCACAAATAAACCATCAAAATTTGCACCTAATGCAAAAGTTATTCATTTGGATGTTGATCATTCTTCGGTATCAAAAATTATCGAAGCAAATATTGCTGTGTTTGGCCAGGTAAAGAATTCATTAAAGTCAATAAAAGATACGCTAGATAAAAAATTAGATTTATATGACTCTAGCGTTTTAGAACCTTGGCACAATCAGATTAAAGAATGGAAATCTTTACATGGATTAAATTACGAGCTCTACAAGGATGAATCAGATTCTCATCCTATTTTGCCTCAAGCTGTAGTTCAGCATGTTCATGAAATCACAAAAGGAGATGCATTTGTAACATCTGATGTTGGACAGCATCAAATGTTTGCTGCTCAATACTATCATTTTGATAAGCCTAGAAGGTGGATTAATTCTGGAGGTCTTGGAACAATGGGATTTGGTCTTCCAGCAGCAATGGGTGTGAAGCTGGCCTTTCCAGATGATGAGGTAGTTTGTATTACAGGTGAAGGAAGTATCCAAATGTGCATACAAGAATTATCTACCTGCCTTCAATATAACCTCCCTATTAAAATTATAAATATTAACAATGAAGCCCTGGGAATGGTTAAACAATGGCAGGACATGAATTATGGAGGCAGACATTCTGAGAGTACATATCAAGACTCTTTACCTGACTTTGTAAAACTTGCAGAATCATATGGACATAAAGGCATTAAAATAGAAAAAAACTCTGATTTAAAAGAAGGCTTAAAGCAAGCTTTTGCTATGAAAGATAAACTTGTTTTTGTTGATGTATACGTAGACCCATCTGAACATGTATACCCAATGCAAGTTCCAAATGGTAGCTTAGAAAATATGTTCTTATCAAAGGATAAACAAACATGATTAAAAGAAAGTTAATTTTGATTATGGAAAACAAACCTGGAGCACTTGCAAGAGTTGTTGGTTTATTTCATCAAAGGGGATATAACATTGAGACTCTTCATGTAGATTCAGTAAAAGATCTCTCAAAATATAAATATATTGAAGAAAAACTTGAAACCACATTTAAAGAAAATCAAATCTCAAGATTAACAATTGAAACATTAGTTTCAGATAATCTTATGCGACAAATTTTAAGACAGCTTAATAAGTTAATAGATGTTATCGCTGTAAGTAATGAAGAAACTACATATTTAAAGGGAGTATTATTAGATGAAAATTTATTATGACGATGACGCAAATTTAGAAATTATTTTAGGAATGAATGTTTCTATAATAGGTTATGGCTCTCAAGGAAATGCTCATGCAAATAATCTTCATGAATCTGGTGTTAATGTAACTGTTGGTTTAAGAAAGGGCTCATCCTCATGGTCGAAAGCTGAAGAGGCTGGTCTTCAAGTTAAAACAGTTTCTGAGTCTGTAGTTCATGCTGATTTAGTCATGATTCTGGCACCAGATGAATTTCAAAAAAATATATATGAGACAGAAATCAAACCAAATTTAAAGACAGATGCTATTCTTGCTTTTGCTCATGGTTTTAACATTCACTTTGAGAAAATAGTACCCGAGAAATCCAATAGTGTCATTATGATCGCACCAAAAGGACCTGGTCATACAGTCAGAAGTACATATGTTAATGGCGGTGGCGTTCCATCATTAATAGCCATCTATGATGATGCTTTAGAAAATAAGACATATTTAGCAAAAGATGTAGCTCTTTCGTATGCAAAAGCAAATGGAGGCACACGTGCTGGGGTTCTTGAAACTTCCTTTAAAGAAGAAACAGAAACAGATCTATTTGGAGAGCAGGCTGTATTATGCGGAGGCTTGACTGCATTAATTAAAGCTGGGTTTGAAACTCTTGTTGAAGCTGGATACAGTGAAGAGATGGCCTACTTTGAATGTCTTCATGAAACAAAACTAATTACAGATCTAATTCAAGAAGGTGGAATAGCAAATATGCATTACTCTATATCAAATACAGCAGAGTATGGAGATTATGTTAGTGGACCAAAAGTAATCACTAGTGATACCAAAAAAGCAATGAAAGGAATTCTTGAAAATATTCAGTCAGGTAAGTTTGCAGATGACTTCTTAAATGACTGCAGACAAAGCAATGATGGTACTGGTGGACCTGTAATGAAAAGCAACAGAGAAGCCACTAAAACTCATCCGATTGAGTCTGTTGGAGCTGAACTTAGATCTAAAATGAAGTTCCTAAATTCACAGAAATTAGTAGACAAAGAAATTAATTAAAATTAATTAAAAAAAAGGTATCTTCTTAGGAATAACTTCGTTAGAATACGCGTCCGTCCTCAGAGGCGGTTGTTCTTTAAAAATATTTGGTTACTCGTGTGGGTGTTCAAAATACGAGAAAAAATAATTTAGATTTTTTATAAAAATCAACAAAACATGATATTAATTGAAGAGTTTGATCATGGCTCAGATTGAACGCTGGCGGTAGGCTTAACACATGCAAGTCGTGCGAGAAAGTATCTTCGGATATGAGTAGAGCGGCGGACGGGTGAGTAACGCGTAGGAATCT
>CAJQGX010000042.1 GCA_905478035.1 uncultured SAR86 cluster bacterium
CTTTTTATTTAGTTCTATAAATTATATATTTTTTTCATATTTGACTTGATCTTTTTAAGTGAGAGAATAATTACTTATTACTTATCTAGGGAGAATTATGAAAAATTTATTTAACTTTGTATTACCTTTGGTATTTATTGTTAGTTGCTCAATGGAGGAAACGAGCAGCAACTCAGAAAATACTGTTGAGGACAGACTATCAAATATATATTACACAGAATTTATGCCATGTACCTCTGGTCCAGACTATTCAACTGAAAATCTAACAAAGATGATTGCAGAATGGCAAAAACTATTAACAAATGAAAATCTACAAGGCGTCTGGGGTTATGCTCCAGCTGCAGATACCAATTCAGTCCCAAATACAGGCTGGTGGGAAGTTCAGTGGGCATCAAAAGAATTAGCAGACCAGGCCTGGTCAGAGTGGGTTCAAAACAAGGAAGCTAATGAATGGAATGAAAAATATGCTTCTGTCCTGCAGTGTGATGGAGAGGCTAGAAATGGTTTCAATAGTGTTTTTCCAATAGCATCAAGTCAATACAGTGAGCTTCCTGATTCAGGATATTTTTATAGCGAAGTTCATCTTTGTGAGTTCAATGATGGCTCAACACAAGAGGAAGCAATCGCCTTCTTATCTGGGTTCACAGAGGCTGTAAGTAATGCAGATTATTCTGATACTTCATATCATCTAGGAAATTATTTTTATACCGATGATACCAATGGATTCCTTTGGGCTAACTTTACTAATAGCGAGGCATCAATGAATAAAGCAAATGTTTCATTTGAGGCAAGCGTTAGAGAATCAATGTTCCCTATTTTTAGTGAATTCGCTTCTTGCGGTGACGTGCCAGATTTTTACCATGGATATACTTTATATAACGCAGAGAACAAGGAGTTCATGCCAACGTTCATGTCAAACTAAGAGGGTAATATCATGAAAAAATTATTACTATTAACCTTAATCGTTCCATCCTTATTGATGGCAATGCATCATAAATCTGAGCCCATTATTTTTTATCTAGATATGGATATTGCTGAGGGTAAATCTGACGGAGTTGCGGAGTTTGTTGATTACTTGGTTTCTGCTGTTAAGAAAACAGAGCCTAAGACAATGTACTATAAGTATTGGATCTCTGAAGATAAATCAAAAGTATCTTTAATGGAGGTTTATCACACTAATGAAGATGCTTTGTTTCACATGAATGCATTTGATAAGGCATCTCATAAGGAGCAGTTTATTGAAACGTTTGTTATTACCAACTTTCAAGTTATGGGCAATACGAGCGATGAGCTAAAAGAAGCTATGTCTGCTTTTACCAAAGACCATAGAACACTTATGAATGGCTTTAAAAGATAGTTAAAGATAATGAAGGTCTATTAATTTAGGCCTTCGCACATCTCATTGGCTTGTTGAATGTATATTTCTTTTAGGGGTGATTGAACAGAATCTATTTCATAATTCCTATTCATCAAATCAAGCAGCTTATATATAAACTTCATTCCATTTTTTCTATCCCAATTCCATATGGTATCAAGATCAGCAACTAAAAAATCTCTATCATTTTCTTTTACAACAATTTGCTGCATTAGGAGAAGTAGCTCTTCATCATCAGCACTTTGATCAAATATAACTGGACGTTCTTTTTTAGAGCTTTCAGTTTTTAATATTTTTTTTAGAGTCTGATCAACGCATAAAGATCTGGTTTCAATTGCTTCTGCCTGAAGCAATATAACTATAGATGACAGTGTAAATATTGTAATAATTTTTTTCATAGCTCAATAGTAATATACATATCTAGTAATGTATGATTATTGCGTCAATTTAAAATAGAGATAATTATGGAAAAAGTATTAGTAACCGGCGCTACTGGATTTATTGGTCTACACTGCATTCAACAGCTTCTTGAACAAGGTTATGCTGTCAATGGAACCTTGCGTTCGATGCAAAGAGAATCTGAGGTCAGAGAGTCGTTAGAAAAACATAATACCTCTACAGAAAACCTTAGTTTATTTCCAGTAGATTTAATGAGTGATGAGGGTTGGGACCAGGCTATGGAAAGCTGTGATTATCTTCTTCATGTCGCATCCCCATTTGTACTTTCAAATGAAACAGAGGAGTTTTTTGTAAAGCCGGCTGTAGAGGGCGCATTAAGAGCACTAAAATTTGCTGATAAACATAATATTAAAAAGGTAGTTTTAACTTCCTCCTTTGCTGCTGTGGGCGACACTTTTGATGGCACTACAAGTTTTAATGAAACCCATTGGTCTGATACATCTAATGACAAAATGACTTTCTATTCAAAGAGCAAGACTCTAGCTGAAAAGGCTGCATGGGATTACGTACAAGAAAACAATGTAAGTTTTCCACTAACTGTAATCAATCCTGTTGGAGTGTTAGGGCCATCATTGTCTGATGATGTTGGTATTTCTAATTCAATGATTTTAAGAATGCTTAATGGTTCCATGCCAGCTCTAGCAAAAATTCATATTGGTATTGTTGATGTAAGGGATGTAGCAAAGGCTCATATATTAGCTATGAAAAATGATCAATCAAATGGAGAAAGGTTTATTGTTTCTGAAAAAGAGATGTGGATGAGTGATATAGCTAATGTTTTAAATGCTAATGGCTATAAAGCTCCAGAAAAAAATATGCCAAACTTTTTATTAAAAGCTATGGCAATGTTCAAAAGTGACTTAAAAACTATTTCTAAAATGGCTGGAAAACAAAGGGACTGCAATACTACAAAAGCAATAGATGTTCTGGGTTGGAAGCCTATTAGCGCAGAAGAGTCTATTCTTGCAGCAGCAAAACAAATCACTGATTACGATTTGATTTAAATTATTCCAGGAATGATTGCTTTCCTATTTTCAGGGTAGTCATCAAATTTTTCTTTGTACCATTTATGATGAGCTATTGCCCTTGGGAAGAGATTAGCTATAGTCCAAATCAAGAATACTAAACCTGAAACACTCCAAGTTAATACAGCCCAACCAATCCATTCAATAATTTCTCCAAAATAGTTTGGGGAAGAAATATACTTATGTAGGAATTTATTTGGCAAGTGGTAGCCTGGACCATTCTTTTTCCTTAGACCTACTATTAAATAATCAGAAGTGATATTAATAAACATACCAATAAAAAATAAAGATAAGCCTATTATAAAAGTACTTGATGAAAGCCAATCAGATGAATAGTTTGTAAAATAAAATATTCCAAATGCCTGAATGCTTACATTCACAAGATTAAAACAAAATGCGGATATAGCTATACTTATTGGCATTTTTGGATTGGTCATATCGATGACAAATGGATAGATAAATGTTCTATGTATGTAATGCGTTAACCAAATCATCAAGAAAACTTCATGAACTAAATCTAGATCATTTCTTACAATTAAACCAAATATTATCATTAGAATAACGCAGGGCGATTCCATTATTACCCATCCAGTTCTGGCAGAAATATTTCGACCCCATCCATCTTTAATATGACGACCATAGGGTGCGTTATTAAAAAATAAATAAATAAAGGTAATTACTGCCACAGCAACCCAGAAAAGAATAAATATATTAAACAAGCTCATAATCACGATTTAACATAACCAGTATGAATTAGTTTACAGATATAGAAGTTAAACATAAACTGTAGATAACGTTTTTGGGAGAATTTCATGAAAGAATATGACTTTATTATTTTAGGTGCTGGTTCAGCTGGCTGTGTTTTAGCAAACAGGCTGAGTTCAAATCCTGATTTCAATGTTTGCTTAATAGAGGCTGGCTCAAAAGATACTGACGTAAGGCTTCATGTTCCATTGGGCTTTGCATTTTTAGGTGATGGAAGTAAATATAGTTGGAATTATAATACTGAGCCTCAAAAAGAATTTGCTAAAGTAAAAGTTCTTGAGCCCGTTACATCAGTTGTAGATTCTGCTGGTGGAGTTCATGAAGTGGAGCCTGAAAATGAAGAGCATAGAAGAGGCTATCAACCAAGAGGTAAAACGCTAGGAGGCTCCAGTTCAATTAACGCCATGCTTTATGTAAGAGGTCATAAATGGGACTATGACCATTGGTCTGATCTAGGAAACAGTGGCTGGTCATATGATGAGGTACTGCCTTATTTTAAAAAAGCTGAGCACAATGAAGTTCATCAAGATAGCTTTCATGGGCAAAATGGACCATTAAATGTAGCTAAGATTAGACACAAAAATAAACCTGTAGATGAGTTTGTAGAAACAGGATCTTCAATATTTGGTTTCAATGATGATTTCAATGGAGAAAATCAAGAGGGTATTGGGTATTATCAAACCACTCAAAAAGGTGGCAAAAGATGCAGTGCAGCAAAAGCTTATTTAGTCCCTGCTTTAGAGCGAGAAAACCTAACGGTACTAACAGATACCAATGTCAATAAAATTTTAATTAACAATGATAGAGCTACTGGAGTATCTTGTATTGACGAAGATGGAAATGAATTTGAAATTAGAGCCTCCAAAGAGGTTTTATTATCATCAGGTGCATTTGGATCACCTCAAGTTCTATTAAGATCAGGGGTCGGGCCAGAAGAAGAAATTACAAAGCATGGAATTGATCATAAAGTTGAGCTTCCTGGTGTTGGTAAAAATCTTCAAGACCATATAGATTATTTATCTGTTCATAAATATAAATCCCTTAATTTATTTGGATTCTCACTAGGGACAATATTTTTTAAATATCCTTTAGAACTGATCAAGTACATCTTAACTAAAACCGGAATGTTCACATCTACTGTAGCAGAGGCAGGGGGCTTTATACGCTCAAGAAATGATATTACAGTTCCAGACATACAGCTGCATTTTGCTCCCGGTATGGTTGTTGATCATGGAAGGGAAACTGTTTGGGGCACTGGCTTGAGTTGTCATACTTGCTTATTAAGACCTAAGTCAAGAGGAGAGGTGACACTGCAATCATCAGATCCATCAGATGATCCAAAGATAGATCCTAAATTTTTATCTCATCCAGATGATATGAGAGATATGATAGCCGGCTATAAAAAAATGATGAAGATTATGAATAAAGAACCCTTATCTAAATATACAAGCGCACATGTGCAGAGACCTGTTGATTTGGATAATGATGAAGATATCGAACAGGCTATAAGAGAAGATGCTGACACTGTATATCATCCGGTTGGTACATGTAAGATGGGAAGTGATGACATGTCCGTTGTTAATGAAAGGTTAAAAGTTCATAAAGTTTCTGGTTTAAGAGTTGTAGACGCATCTGTTATGCCAACACTGGTGGGTGGAAATACAAATGCTCCTACTATTATGATTGGTGAAAAAGCATCTGACATGATTCTTGAAGACTGGGCCTAGTATGCGCATTAAATTTCTTCTAATAAGCTTATGTTTTTTACCTTTAATCAATGCCACTATTGTTATTGATGTCAGGACTCCTGATGAATGGCTAGGCGGACATCTTGAAAATGCACAAAATATTGAATGGCAGGATATTCTAAATATCAAAGAGTCTGTTAAAAAAGATGAAGAAATTTATCTCTATTGCAGAAGTGGAAATAGATCTGGTAAGGCTACACGAATACTAACTGATGCTGGATTCGTAAATGTAATTAACGCCGGAAGTCTGAACCAAGCTAGCAAGCTCCTAGACATAAATATAGTTAAAAATTAGATTCATTATCTATATACTTTTAATGTATACAGTGCATACATATTCACTTATGATGTGTGCACTGCTTACATAAGTAAGCACTATATTTTAATTACAACCCCCCTAAAGGTATAAATATGAAAAAACTCACATCGCTAATCACTTTAACAGTGCTAATCTTCGCAATCCCTACTTATGCTGCAGATATGAACTTTACGCCTAAAGCTGATATCTCATTTTCAGGTAAAATAGCTACTGTAAAGACTTCAAAGAAATACAGAAATGTTGAGGCTTGCCAGGCACTTTGCGTTAGTAGATCATCTTGTGTTGCATTTACACTTGATTCTTCAAAAGGCAGCTGTACTGTTCTTAAAAGTGTAACGAAGGAAACTTCAAATACAAATGCTGTATCAGGTCTTAAAAACTAATATTGCTTTTCTAATTAAAAAAGGGTCATTCGTGGCCCTTTTTTTATATCTAAATTTTTTTATCAGTTTACAATTAAACGATGAACAATTTTTTTAATCTCTTTAAAAAAAACCAACCGAAACCAAAATATAAAAAAATTCTTTCACTCGACGGTGGTGGGGTAAGAGCTATTGCTGGGATCATCTTTTTAAAAAAACTCGAAGCTGCCTCAGGAAAAAAAATATTTGATACATTTGATATGTTTGTGGGGACTAGTGCTGGAGCTCTAAATGCAGCATGTTTTGCCTATGGCAAAATGACTGCAGATGAGGTCAAGAGATATTGGTCCAAAGATTATTTAGATCGAATAATGAAGACTTCATTTTTTTGGGATAAGGCATCATTAATCCAAGCGAGACCTAGATATGAAACTGAAGGAAGGGTGGAAGTATTAAAGGAGATTTTTTCATCACACCTTTTGAATGATGTAAAAAAACCCTTAGTTACATTGACATATGACATTGAAAAAAGAACTCACGTAATACATAGTAGCTTTGACTCACCAAATATAAGCATCATAGATGCTGTTTGTGCATCCAGTGCAGCACCTATGTACTTTCCTACATATCAAATGGAAAATGGTTCATGGATGATAGATGGTGGTGTTGTTACAAATAATCCATCTATGATTGGTTTTGCTCAAGCTAAAGAATATTTTCAAACTGATAGAATAAAAATTCTTAGTATTGGTGCTGGCCTAAATAAAAAAAAGATAGATGGTAAGACTTCATCTATTTGGGGTGGTGTTGGTTGGTTAAGAAACGATATCATGGGAATGATGCTTGATTCAGAAATACATCATGATATTGCTGAGGATATATTGGATCAATCGTATCTCAGAATTAATTCTTCATTAGGTAAAATTAATAAAATTCTCGATGATAGTTCAGATAATAATTTAGAAAAGATACATTTAATGGGAATGGATTGGTGGTCAGAGTTTGGAAAGGAGACCATAGAGTTTTTAAAAGATTAAATTATTTAACAAATAATGATATTTTTATTGTAAGATACATTTTTTTTAATTATTGGATACTATGAATATATACGTTGGAAATCTTTCTTGGGGCATGAGCGACCAAGACCTTGAAAATCTTTTTGCAGAACATGGTTCTGTTACTTCAGCAAAAATTATAACTGACAGAATGACTAATCGTTCTAGAGGTTTTGGTTTTGTTGAAATGAGTGATGGTGCTGAAGCAGCAATTGCAGCTCTTAATGATACGGAAATAGAGGGCAGAAAATTAGTTGTGAATGAATCTAGACCTCGTGAAACTAGATAAGTAATCACTTAATCTAAAACAAATTCATTTATAAACCCAGTCTTTTAAAGGCTGGGTTTTTTTGTAAAATAGACTACTTAAAGATGTAAATTTTTTACATTTTTTTTTAGTTTGTGTTTATTCTTGACGTTTTTCTAACAATGTTGTTTAATGGCCGCAGTTCTATATATAACAGGGGAATATTCCGTGAATAAATACTTATTATCACTAATGGTTTTACTGCCATTATCTATGACAACAGCTATTTCTGCTCAAGAAGAAGAATCTGAAGATGCAGCAGTTGAAGAAGTTGTTACAACTGGTATTAGATCAAGTTTGATCGATGCTATTTCTATTAAAAGAGACAACGTTGGTGTTGTTGATGCTATCACTGCAGAAGATATTGGTAAATTTGCCGATAGAAATATTGCTGAAGCACTATCAAGATTAGTTGGTGTTACAACTAATAGAGATAATGGTGAAAGTACATCTGTAACTGTTAGGGGGCTAGGACCTGAATTTAACCTAGTTACTTTAAACGGAAGATCAATGCCTACTGTTCCACCATTATGGGTTGGCGGTAGATCATTTGATTTTGGTGATATCTCATCCTCAGGTGTTGCTGCTGTTGAAGTATACAAATCAGCTAATGCAATTCTTCCAACTGGTGGATTAGGCGCAACAATTAATATGGTTACAACTAAGCCATTAAATGCAGAAAATACTTTTGGTATCTCAGCAAGATTAATGAAGCATGACAAAGTTGTTACTGGTGATTCATCAACTCCAGAGGTTGATTTAGTATTTATCAGAAAAGGTGAGTACAACGGTGGAGAGTGGGGTTTCTCAGTTTCTGGATCACATCACGTTATGCACAACAGAGAATCTGGTACTAATGAAATAACATGGTTACCAAGTCCTATAATTAATAACGTTCCTGCTAATGCAGCTTTTAACTCATCAAATGCAAGAGCGGACGGAGCTTTCTTCTACCCAAGCGGTCTTCTTTATCAAAACATGGATAACGAAAGAGAAAGACAAAACCTTCAAACTACTTTCCAATACGAGCTTGGCAGAGTAACAGCTACTTTAGATTATACTGTTTCATCAGTATTCTCAGAGCAGTTCGGTGTTCAAGCTGGTTCATGGTTATCTGGTTGGGATACAACTGCTTTAACTATTAATCAAAATGGTGCTGTGACAGCTGGTGAAGTAAACGGTACATATTTTAATGGTGGTATTTTTAACAATAACTTCCGTTTTGCTGAAGATAATACAAACAATAAGTCTATTGGTCTGAATCTAGAATTCAGAGTTACAGATGATTTAACTCTTTCTGTAGACTATCACGATTCATCTGCTGCATATAAAGGCAACCCAGGTGGAAGTGCAACAAGTTCAGTAACATTTGGTAACGGATGTTGGGCTTCATGGGACTGGTACCCAGTCAACGAAGCTTCAGCTTGTTTCAGAGATAGAACATTTGATTTCACTCAAAATTCAGCAGGTGCATTATCTTGGGGTGTCGATAAAAACTTCCAAGGCGCAGATACTGGAGCTACTGAGTTTGATTCAAGCGATATGGGTCCAAGAGAGGCTTATATTAATTACCAAGAAAGAAGAAGTGATTTAGATCAGCTTCAAATTATTGGTGCTTGGGAAAATACACAAGGCTTATTCATGGAATCATTAGTTTCTGTGGACTTTGGTGTATCTCAACAAGAAACAACATTCAACAGCCAAAAATGGTTCAACTATGTAAGAACTGGACATATTGCAGATGGTGATCCAGTCAACATGACATATGCATTTTTACCTGACGATGTTTTAAACAAAGTTTCAATTAACAATTTCTTAGGTTCAGGTAATGATTTCTATTACTTTGATATGACTAAAGAAGATATGTTCTACTGGTTTGGTAGAGCTGGTTTTATCGGTGATTTAAATACTGGTGACGGTACTTGGTGGAATGCGTATGGTCCTGGTTCAGATTGGCCTGCATCTTGTTACAGAAATGATGCTTTCGATGCTGCAGGAAACCCTAATGGTTTAGTTGCAACTAGTATCTATGACGAAAAGACTTCAAACTGGGGTCAGTTAGAAGGTTGTTACGGTGATAGAGATTCAAGATCAGTTATTACTGAATCACTTGATGCACTATTTGTTAACTTTAACTTCGAGACTGTAACTGAAAAAGGCCAAGAGCTTAGAGCTCAGTTTGGTCTAAGATATGAAGAAGAAGATAGATCTTCAACTTCAGATACAACTGTTCCAACTAATACTGTACATAGCTTAGGTGCATTCACTTATGGTGATAAAGTTGGTCTTCTTACTGGACCTGCTTCATACACTGGTTATGGTTCAAATGACTATGTTCTTCCAAGCATAAACGTATCATTCGAGCATGCTGAAAATAGAGTTATAAAATTTGCAGCAAGTAAAACTATTGCTAGACCTGCTTTAGAGCAAATGGATACAGCAGTTAACTCAAGCACATTCAGTTGGATGTATCCAGCAACTCTATCTACTGGTAACCCAGCACTAGAGCCATACGAATCAACAAACTTTGATTTAGCATATGAGTACTACTATAAAGAAGGTAGTTATGTTGCTGTAAACTTCTTTGTTAAAGAAATTGAAGGCTATCACGGAGCTGGTTTTGAGCAAGGCTCATTCAATGGTGTTACTGATATCACAAGAGGTCCTAGAGCTTCATTAAACGTTCCTGAAAATGATGACGCTTTATGTCAATGGACTGCACCTCAAGGCTACTGGGCTTGTGGTTGGTCTAATGCGCTAGACTGGGCTTGGTTAAATAACACAGGCTTTACGTTTGGTTGTAACGGTGCAGCTGACTGTTTTGCAGATCCAGGTAATGGAAACGCTGTATTCCAGAGTAATTCTGATGATCCTTTATACATCTTTAATTTAGCTAAACCTATCAACCAATATGATGGTACGCTTGATGGAATGGAGCTGGCGGTTCAGCATTTATTTGATAATGACTTTGGTGTAATGGCTAACATTACTAAGATCGGTGGCGATACTGATGCAGAAGTCTATCCAGTTGATTCAGCTGAGCAATTTGCTTTACCAGGATTTGGTGATGCAGCTAACTTCTCAGTTTTCTATGAAAATGAAAAAGTTTCAGCTAGAGTTGCTTACAACATGACAGGTGAATACTTCACTGGTTATGATCAGTACAACCCATTATTTGTTACTGAAAGAAGTACTGTTGACTTTAACGCTACATATAACATTAATGATAATGCTGCGGTATTTGTTGAAGGTATTAACGTAACTGATGAAGATGTTCTGCTTTATTCAAGATATGAAGAAATGACTTTCTTATATCAAGAGCATGGACCTATCTATAAAGTTGGTTTCAGAGTACTTTTCTAAAATAGAAAAAAATCATTAAAAAGGGGCTTTTATAGCCCCTTTTTTTTTCGTTAAGTTGAGTTATACTTTTTTGTATGAAATACACTCATCTACTTCTTGTTTTCTTATTAGTATCTTGCGGTGGCGGTGGTGGCGGCGGTGGCTCAGCAGCACCAGCACCAGTTGCATTTGTTTTAACACTAGCTTCAGGAATATTTTCAACCAATGAGGATACTGATCTTAATGGCTCAATAGCAGCAACTGCAAACGAATCAGTTACCCTGACTTATGCTATTACATCAGATGTTTCATCGGGCGTTCTAACGTTAAGTGCTGGCGGTTCAATTAAGTACGTACCGAATAGTAACTTTTTTGGAACCGATCAATTTCAATATTCAGTTAATGTATCTGAAAAAAATATAACTCGAACTGGAACCGGAACCATTACTGTCAATTCAGTGGATGATCCTCCTTTGTTGGCCTTTGAAACAGTGAGTAGCTTTTCTAAAACTACAATGCTGTTTGAAGACAGTCAGACATTTAGATTAACAGTTAGTGATGTTGATACTAGTTTAGAAAGCCTTACTTTTGATGCACTTATTGGAGATCAAACTATAGATGCAGTTTTTACTCTAGATGCTACTGATAATACTAACGGCTCTGGAACTCTTGCTTTGGATCTGTCTAGTCTTCAAAAAGCTGGACTTTACACTGCACAACTAAGGGCTTCTGATAGTGCAAATAGTGGTGTTGTAAGTTTTGAAGCTTGGTTTGTTTCGAACAAAACAACAGTAACTATTCAGCAAGACGATGATCCTGAAGATGGTTTTGGTGCTGATGGTGGAACAAAAACTCCTAAAGATTATATGGTTTACTATTTATCTGGAAACCCTAGCTCTCTTGGAAGAACTAAATATTTATTTATAGCAGATTCACTAGATGGAATCTCTGATGTTGATTTATATAGAAGAGCACTAATTGCTTCAATCAACAAATTGAATGATTCAGACGCATCTGAATTTTTTAATGAAGACTATTTCACAATTATTTCAGCAGAGCCAGTAGATCCAGATGGAACATCACCCCTCGGAGTTAGAACTGGTTGTTATGACTTTGATGAGGATATCTATTGCATTGGTGATATGGATACTGACATCTTTGCAGATCTCCTTGCAGACTACACCTTGGTTTCTACCTTAACTAGAGTTCAGGGCAGAGGAGTAAATTTAGGATCAAGAAATATTCAAAAGATTAGAGATACTGACCCTGAGAGAACAAGCACAACTCTGATGCATGAGCTAGGCCATGCTCATGGATATATGGGGGACGAGTACAGAACTGATGATGATAGAGATGTTAGTCAATATGCTGATGACAACGTCAATACATCAACCCAAAGTGATGTTTCATTACTAAAGTGGAATCATCATATTGATGATCAGCTAAATGTTTTAGGAAGAGATATAGAGGTTTGTTATAACGTTGGTGATGGAAGAATTTATGATCGAGATTCAGGTGAGTATGTTCCTGGAACAAACTGTGGCTGTCTTGTAAATATTTGGGGCTCTTTAACAGATGACCCAGATGGAGGCGAACCCTACTATCCATTTATAGGAAAAAATCCTGATTGTGCAGGTGTTGGACTCTTTGAGGGTAATTATTATGGAGAGTTTGATAATTACAGGCCAACTTTTTGCTCAATAATGGATTCATGTTCTAGTGGTGGGTATGGAGATGTAAATGTTGAGGGCTTTGCAATAGGATCTATTCAAAACCAAGGCTTCTATTATGCATTTGATGATGTTGATTTTGGTTTTACTGCAGATAATGCTGCTTGGGAAATGACGGTTGATGCAGAATATGATACTTCTAAACTTACTCTAAAGTGGTATGTAAATGGTGTTGAGCAAGTCGCTCTTCAGAATCAAAAATCTGTCTCTTTTAATAGAAGTGCAGGTGTAGATATCTATACAGCTAAAGTAGTTGACCTAACTGGAACTGTAATAGCAGCAGATGATGTTCTAGATAATACTGATTTTTATAAAGGAATATTCCAGTCATATTTTGTATGGTGTGCTGATTATTCTGACGGTGGCTGCAATGATTTTAGAACAGAACCTGATCCCAGTGAATATAGTGGTTTTTCTTATGGCTATATGAATGGTCCTTTAGGTTTTACATGGGGGATTAATTGGGCACAATGGTAAAAAAAATATATTCAATAATATTCGTTCTGTTTGCCTTCAGTCTTTTGGCTGACGAAGATGGATCATTTAAACAATTTGATAGATTAGATCAAAAAGTTAGCTTAGGTAAGGAAGCTAAGATTTTTAGTGTTACTGGAAGTGTAACTGATTTTAGATTAACAAATGTTAAGGTCGACAAGCCTGATATTCAGTCATTAAAAAAATACACGCTCATTTCTCGTAATGATAAATACGCAATTAAAGTTCTCAATGAGCAAGGCAATCAGATTATGCTAGTTGGACTTGGTGATCCTTTTACTATGCATATAGATCACATTGGTTATGAGAATGAAACTATTTTCCAAGCTGATATTCCTCAAAACTTTGAAATAGCTTTGCCTGTGACAACTAAGGCTGCTTATTTTGTCTTACTTTCACAAGATGAATTTGGGTTTAAAGAAATCAAAAAGATTAAAGTAAATTAATAACTTATTATAAGATTATTGTTTCTCTTTATACCTTTCAATTGATGCTTGAAAGCATAACCCGTAAAGGTTATATTACTCCTCAAATTGCGGTACTAGCTCAGTTGGTAGAGCGTCTGCTTGCCAAGCAGAAGGCCGCCGGTTCGAGACCGGCGTACCGCACCATTTTCTTCCTTGATTCTTTTTCTGAATAAGCTAAATTAGCTATATGAACGTTAGAAATTATTATTTATTTATATTTTTCTTATTGCTTATAGTCTCATGTGGTGGGGGCGGAAGCTCTTCTTCTGAAGATGTTGCACCTGCGCCAACACCTCCAGTATCAGAACCATCGGAAAACTGTGTTTTTTATGCTACTAATACCGAAAGATGTTCATTAACTCATAAAGGTCTCGATAGATATTATTTAATATATACACCGACAACCATAACTAATAATGATGAAGCTCCAGTTTTATTTGCATTGCATGGCTATGGGTCATCTGCTGAAACGCATAAGGCCTATACAATGCATGAGCCATTTGCGAACACCAACAAAGCTATTGTTGTATATGCACAAGGTTACAAACTAGAAACTGCTTTAACATCTAGTTCATCGCATTGGAATGTTGGTGCTTGGACTATTGGAAGTACTGTTGATGATATTGATTTTATTAATACTGTTATTGATCTTATAGATGACAAAGCAGTAATTAATAAGAATAGAATCTACTCTTCTGGGATGTCTAACGGAGGTTTTATGAGCTATAACCTAGCATGCAATTTAAGTTCAAGAATTGCTGCGATCATATCTGTAACTGGTTCATTTAGTACAGAGATGTTAGCCGATTGCAATCCAGAGCATCCTACACCAGTTATGCAAATTCATGGCACACTCGATCCAACAGTTCCATTTAATGGTAATTCAGCTCTTGGGATGGTACCAATAGAAACGACTTTAGAATTCTGGGCTGATTACAACTTATGCAATCCAGTTCCTGAGATAAGTGTTATTGATTTTTTTGATCTTGGGATGTCTGTAGATCACAAAGTTTACAAAGAATGTCAAAATAATGTTCGAGTAGAGCTATTTAAAAGCAGTGGTATGGCTCATACATGGCCCATTGAATCTATTTACGGCATTGGAGCTACAAAAGAAATATGGTCTTTTATTAATCAATATGATTTATCAGGAAGATTAGAGTAAATAATATATATATTTTTAGTCACTATAATTTAGTCACTATAATTTTTTAAATGATCTACTAAAAATGTACTATTAAAAATCATTTAATTTAAAAGGGAGAGTAAACAAATGAAAATATTACTAACTTTATGCATGGTTTTCACTATGGGAATTTATGCAGATGGTCATGAAAAAGATAAACCAACATACGAAGCAAATAAAGCTGAATACTATGTTAATGTTTTTAAAGATGGCAAAGACATGGATGATTTAATGAAGTGGAGCGCAAAATGGGCGAAGTGGGCATCTGAAGGAGAGCCGGGAGAAGTCTTTAAAAACTATAATTCTGCTATTTTAGTTCCATACTATGGGCATAGTCTTAATACATTTGATGTCATTTGGGTCGGAAGTAGCCCTAGCCCTGAAGAGCATTATGTAGGTAACGATTATTGGCTAAAGAATGGGGGGAAGTTAATAGATGACTTACCTGTAACATTTCCACAAGTAATAGACACATGGCAAAGAACAGTTTCAGAAACACCAGATGGAACAGCTGGATATGTTGTCTATTCAGATTGTAAATTGGGTGAGGATGTTACTAATGAGCAGTTTTATAATGCATATCATGCTTATGCTCATGCCGCCCAAGAGCATGGAGATGTTGCAGGCAGAAAGATGATATGGCCTCAAACAGGTGTTGAGCCTGGTTGGGACTTTGATTTTGTTCAAGCAGTATTTACATCATCAATTGCAGATTATGGTAAAAATTGGACAAATTTTTGGGATAAAAAGGCAGATACTCTGCCTGAGTATGAGGCAATGGCTGCATTAGGCGGATCATGTACTAATGAAAGGTCATTTACTATAGTTCCTGTTAAAAGTTAATATAATCTTAAAGATAAAAAAGGGAGGCTGATGCTTCCCTTTTTTTTAAGGCATAATATTTCAATGAAGGATTATTCATCTCATATTGCTATTATTGGAGCAGGTATTTCTGGGTTAACACTAGGATGTGTATTACAGCAATCAGGGGTACAAGTAGCTATCTTCGAAAAGTCATCAACAGCTAGTGAACAGGGTGCTGGGATTTCAATCTCTCCAAATGGATTAAGAATTCTTAAAAATATTGGTATTGAGAATGGGCTGCGAAGTGAATCTGGAAATCCTAAAAAAATTCAATTCTTCTATGAACAAATTCAATTAACCTCATTTCCAATAAATATTATTACCACATCACGTCAATGTCTTTATAAACACTTACTTAATAAGTTTGTGTCATTGGGTGGTGAAGTTTTATTTGACCACGAAGTTTTAAATATTGATTTAATTGAGCCAAAAATATCTTTTGCAAATGGTAAATCTCTAAATGTAAGACATATTGCTGCTTGTGATGGAATTAAATCGAAATGTAGGTCTTTAATATATAAGGGGACAGCGCAACCAACCTATAGTGGATATTCAATATGGAGAGGTATTCTTGAAAAGAAACAAAGTGATAATCACATCCATCTTGGTCCTAACTTTCATATAGTAACTTATCCAATAAGTAATGATAGAGTCAGCTTTGTGGCAGCTATAAAGAGCCCAAAAGAAGTAATAGAATCATGGAAGGCCAAAGGTAGCTATCAAGATCTATGTAATGATTTACCAAAGTCTACAAGAAGTATTTATGAATCATTACAGGGTAGTAATGAGATATATAAATGGGGTGTATACATAAAAGAAATACCTGCTCAATTATTCGATAATAATATTACTTTTCTTGGTGATGCAGCACATCCCATGGTTCCATTTTTAGGACAAGGTGGATGCATGGCACTTGAGGATGCATATATCTTTGGAAAGCTTATCGTATTAAAAAGCGACTTAGAAATTTCTCAAAAACTATATCAAAAACTTAGGTTCAGTAGAGTAAAAAGAATATATAAGGACTCATTACTGCAGGGTAAGCTCAATCATATTTCAAATCCTTTTATTATTTTTTGTAGAAATTTTTTAATGAGATACTCACCTGTTGCATTCTTAAAACCATATATCATATGGGACTATGATCCAGATGTTGAAATAAAAAAAATTAGTTAAGATTTTTGCGTATTGGATAATCATTTAAAGTTGCTATAATTTTGATCATGAATATCCTAAACAAAATTGCCTCTTTATTTAAAACCGAGTCAGATAGCATATCTGATAAATCAGACTCCAGTGGAATGGTTGTATCTGAGGAATTAAAAAGCTTCTTAGAGAATGAAGTTTTAGACGGTCTTGATATTAACTCTGATCATTTCTGGAGTTCTCTTGAGAATATAATTGAAGAGTTTGGACCAAGAAACAAAGAACTTTTAGCAAAAAGAGAATCCATTCAAACACAAATCGATGACTGGCATCTGCAAAGAAAGGGTGATGAACATGATCATAATGAATATAAAAATTTCTTGAAAGAAATTGGATACATAGTTCCAGATAGTGGTGACTTTAAAATAACAACTCAAAATGTTGATAATGAAATTAAAACTATTGCAGGACCTCAGCTGGTAGTACCAGTAATGAATGCAAGGTTTGCCTTAAATGCAGCTAATGCTAGATGGGGAAGTTTATATGATGCTTTGTATGGCACTGATGTTATATCTGAAGATGATGGAGCCACAAAAGTTGGTGCTTATAACCCAATTAGAGGCGATAAGGTTATAGCTTTTGCAAAAGATTTTCTTGATTCAACTATTCCTTTAGATAATGGCTCATATTCTGAGGTGAATGGCTTTGATTTTGATAATGAGACTCTTTCCATGTCCTTGAATGATGGATCGACTTCAAGCTTGAGCAATCAGGATTCCTATGTGGGATATTGTAAAAATGAAGATGAATCATTTGGACTTTTATTTAAAAATAATAACCTTCACTTCGAGATTCAAATTGATAAAAATCATCCTATAGGCAGAACCGATAGCGCTGGAATTAAGGATGTATTAATAGAATCAGCCATCACTACTATTCAAGATGCAGAAGATTCAGTTGCCGCTGTTGATGGGGCAGATAAAACTATTGTTTACAGAAACTGGCTAGGTTTGATGAAGGGAGATCTAAAAGAAACCTTTACTAAGAATGGCCAAGAAATGACGAGAGAACTAAGTAAAGATAGGACTTATAAATCCCCTCAAGGTAATGACTTTACCTTATCTGGTAGAAGCTTGATGCTCGTTAGAAATGTTGGTCATTTGATGACAAATCCAGGAGTTATAGATGCTAATGGGGATGAAGTGCCTGAAGGTATCTTGGATGCAATGTTTACTATTTGTATAGCTATGCATGATCTAAATGGAAATAGCAATTTCCAAAACTCTAAAACAGGAAGTGTATATATTGTGAAGCCAAAAATGCATGGGCCTGAAGAAGTTAATTTCACATGTGATCTTTTTGCTGCAGTTGAAAATGCTCTCAACCTAAAGCCATTAACTGTAAAAGTTGGCATTATGGATGAGGAAAGAAGAACCACAGTAAATTTAAAAGAGTGCATAAAGGCGGCGCATGACAGAGTGATATTTATTAATACTGGTTTCTTAGATAGAACTGGTGATGAGATACATACAAGCATGGAAGCAGGTCCGATGATTGCTAAGGCCGACATGAAACAACAGCCATGGATTGCTGCATACGAGGATTGGAATGTTGATACTGGCCTAGAAACAGGATTTAGGGGTAATGCACAAATTGGTAAGGGTATGTGGCCTATGCCAGATGAGATGTTGGGCATGTATAAAACTAAAACAATGCATCCAAAAGCTGGAGCAAATTGTGCCTGGGTTCCTTCTCCAACAGCAGCCTCTCTTCATGCTATTCATTACCATCAAATATTAGTTGATGCAGAACAAGAAAAAATTCAGTCAAGGCAAAAAGCCAGTATTGATGATATTTTAACAATACCTCTTCACCCCAATCCAGAAAGCCTAACTCAAGAGCAGATTTCAGCAGAATTAGATAATAATTCACAAGGAATCTTGGGTTATGTTGTAAGGTGGATTGATCATGGCGTAGGTTGTTCCAAAGTACCTGATATTAATAATGTTGGTTTAATGGAGGACAGGGCAACTTGTAGAATCTCTAGTCAGCATATTGCAAACTGGCTTCATCATGGAGTTTGTTCAGAAGAGCAGGTTATGGAATCAATGAAAAAAATGGCTGCAATTGTAGATGGTCAGAATGCTTCTGATTCAGAATACATAAATATGGCACCATCTTATAGTGGAATAGCATTTCAGGCTGCATGCGATCTAGCGGTAAAGGGAAGAGTTCAGCCTAGTGGCTACACTGAACCAATCCTTCATGACATGCGCCTAAAATTTAAGGCTTAAATGAAAGCATATTGGATAGTTAGGTGTCATGTATTTGAGCCTGGTGAATTTGCAAAATATGTAGAGTTGGCTGGCCCCATAATCAAAAATTTTAATGGCACTTTCCTTACAAGAGGTGGTGCTCAGATTGAACTTGAAGGAGAGGGCTATGAGAGAACTGTTCTTATAGAGTTTGATTCATTTGATGAGGCAAAAGCTTGTTACCACTCTGATGATTATCAACAAGCTTTAATCCATATCAAGAAATCAGCAGAAAGACTGGTTGTTCTTGTTGAGGGAATTAGTTAGTTTTTTATTTTTTGCTTCTGAGTTTCATCTCTGTGCTTTTTTAAATACTTCATGAAAGGAGTCCCACCTGTTCCGGTAATAGTAGAACCGCCTCTTCCAAATGGATTTTTTATTTGAGATTGTTTATGGATATATGTCGCTGCAAATTCTAAATGCATTGCTCTGAACTGTCTTATCTCTTCAAGGCATTTGTTATATTCATTTTTTAATTTTTTAGATTTAAGAATATATTCTTTAGCATTTGATCTGTTCTCAACCCTTTCTATCATAAGCTTATGCTCAGGTGGCATATAGTCCCTCATCTCATTGAGATAATGTCTTAAATGATCTTGGGTATGATAGATTCCTAAAGCGCCATCTAAGAAGGGCATGATACTACTTTGCGCACCAGTCTCTCCTCTATAAAACTGAGGTTTATTATTAAACTGGTTTTCATATATAAGACCTTTTTTTAAATCTGGATTATCTTTTGTACCAAAAATAAATGGTCTTACTCTATGGTAATAAATATAGGGATCACATTTCTCTGGCATTCTTGCAAAGATTTTATTCACTTCTCTTAGAGAGGCAATAATCTCTTTTAAGTGAACTGAATAAGATCCTATAGAGTCAGTATCTTTTAAGTATGAAAGTTTTGTGGCTGCATTAATTGCTTTGCTAGCGGCATTTTCTATACAGACATGAATCGTTACAAACCAATCTTCATCAACCCCACCCAAGAAATTAGTTAGAAGAGCTACATTCTCTAGTGAAATATCTTCCTTTGGATTTGGTCTATACCAGTTATCAAGACAATAACTACCATAACTAAGGATAGGAGGGCGACCTAATATTTCTGCAACCTTGACCCATGGTTTAGCAATTACTTCTGGTAATAATTTTTCTGGATTCGTTCCACCCCATATGTATGCATGTGCTATGAAACTTAAGTGAGCCATTGCCAACTTTAATTCTCGTTTATCATTATTCTTAATTACCTTATCAATTGAGAGGTCATTAACTGATAATGAATTTATTGTCTTTTGAACAGTTCCAGTTAAAAGAAGTTTTGGTAACTGATCAGCAATATGAGATAACCTTTGCAATGATTTTGCAGAAGTTTTATATGTTTTTAATGGATCTTGTTTTGGTAAAAATGTTTTCATAATCAATATAATAAACTTGTATTTGTTGTAATTAGATAACTATTTAAATTTATTTAATCTTTTTTCATTTTAGGTGTTGACAATAAAATTCAGAAGCGTATATTTACTAGACCAACTTGATTCCGACTAACGATCAACTGCAGACGGGAAGTAGGGAGAATCAAAGAGGAAGAGCCCATAGGGTGAAAGCGTTTGTAAGAGTCGACGATAAAAAAGAGCTTATAAACCCACCAAGATTTCAAGAGAAAGAAATCAAGGAGCTAAAGAAAATCTCACTTTAGACCCCTAAGGATCTCGAACTAAAAAGACAGAGCTAGCCTCTGTTTTTTTTCGTCTGGAGTTTCTTAAATTTCTATAAGCTGCTTTCCGAAGTTTTTCCCTGTTAGAACATCTCTAAGTGCTTGGGGCGCATTAACAAACCCTTTGGTTATAGTTTCTTTATAGACTAAATTATTACTTTCAATAAGATTAGATATTTCATCTGTAGCTATGTCCCACTCATCTGCCCATTCTGTAACAACAAAAAATCTATGCTCAGGCTTGGGGTTAAGTTTTCCTAAAACATGGAAGGGTGTTTCAGTTTCAAAAATATCTTTAACATTGTATTGAGATATGAAACCACATACTGGAACTCTGGCACCTGAATTTAACAATGGAGCAACAGCTCTTGTAACTGCTCCGCCAACATTTTCAAAATATATATCTATACCATCTTGGCATGCATTTTTAAGATCATTTTCAAGGTTACCCGCTTTATAATCTACACACTCATCAAAGCCCAATTGATCTTTAACAAAGGCACATTTTTCTGGCCCACCGGCTACTCCTATTACTTTACAGCCATAGGATTTAGCGAGCTGTCCAACAACAGTTCCAACAGCACCTGATGCTGCAGAAACTACTAATGTCTCTCCACTCTTTGGTTTACCAACTCTATTAAGTCCAAAGTATGCTGTTCTTCCAGGCATTCCTACAGTTCCTAGATATGTGGATAAAGGAATTGAAGATTCTGGAACTTTAAGTAAAACAGGGTTTGTATCTTTAGTTCTTATATGAGTTTGCCAACCCATATGAGCACAAACTTTATCACCAACTTTATAGATGTTTGAATTACTCTCAACAACGACACCGACAGTCTCACCGGCCATTGGTTCTCCTAAATTAGTTGGCGCTGCATAGGAGGCTCCTTCATTCATCCTGCCTCTCATATAAGGATCAATCGAAAGGTATTTAACTTCTATTAAGATTTCATTTTTATCAATTGAGGTTATAGATTCCTGATGAAGTTTCCAACAGTCATCCTCAGGCATTCCAGTTGGTCTTTTATCTAAGAGGTATTGTGTATTTGTATAATTCATTTCCTTCCTTTTTATATAAGTTTAGTTCTTTTTCTAAAATGTTTCCTGCATACAGGAGTATATAAATCATTGCCACCAATTTGGATTTTGGAACCTTCGGTTACAACCTTTCCATTTTCATCTACCCTAACAACCATTGTTGCTTTTCTTCCGCAGTCATAACATATGGTTTTGAGTTCAATTAGATTATCTGCAAGGGCAAGTAATTCTGAACTTCCTTCAAAAAGCTCTCCTCTAAAGTCTGTTCTAATTCCATAGCACATCACAGGAATATTAAGCTTATCAGCAACCTCACCTAATTGTCTTATTTGCACCTTTGATAGAAACTGAGCTTCATCAATGAGAACACAGCTTAGTTTTGGGCTTTTATTTTTTTTAACATAGGAAATAAAATTAAAGTTTTTATCTGCTATTACTGCCTTTGCTTTTAATCCTATCCTTGAAACTATTTGTCCTTTTGATGATTTATTAGTTTCATCAGGAAGAAAAATCATTGTATCCAAATTACTCTCTTTATAGTTATGATTAGACTGAAGAAGTGATGTTGACTTTCCAGCATTCATTGTTGAGTAGAAAAAATGAAGTTTTGCCATTATTTTTATTTTATTTCTTAGGAGTGTAATAATAGTTCATGAATGTTTTTCAAGAAAGAGGTATTACACATTTAGATCTTCATGGTGAAAGACATTATGATGTTGAAGGGATTATTTTAAATTTTGTATATCAGTATCAAAATGAAATACCTTTAATTATTATTTGTGGCAATAGTGTTGAAATGATAAGAATTGTTTCAAGTGAGCTAGATAAAGATTCAATTACCTACTCATCACCAAGATTTGGTATTATTCGAATTGAGAGGATTTAAATTATGAACATCCAAGATATTTTATTATTAGATAATCAATTAACTGATGAAGAGCTTAGTGTCCAAAAATCAGCAAGAGATTATTGTCAAAAAGAATTAATGCCAGGAATACTAGATGCAAATAGAAATGAGATATTTGATAAATCTATATACAAAGACATGGGTCAGCTGGGGTTTTTAGGTGCACCTATAGATGGTTATGGCTGCGCAGGGACTAACTATGTGTCTTATGGCCTTATTGCTAGAGAGATAGAAAGAGTTGATTCTAGCTACAGATCTGCTTTTAGTGTTCAAACTTCATTAGCCATGCATGCTATTCATAAATTTGGTTCTGAAGAACAAAAAGAATTCTATTTGCCACAAATGGCCAAAGGAGAATTAATAGGTTGCTTTGGTCTTACTGAGCCTGACGCGGGATCAGATCCGGGTTCAATGAAAACTAATGCAAAAAAAGTAGATGGTGGCTATAACTTGAATGGTTCTAAAACTTGGATAACCAATTCACCAATTGCTGATGTTCTTGTTATTTGGGCAAAGGATGAGCAGGGTATACTAAGAGGCTTTATAGTTGATAGGGGAGTTGATGGTTTAAATACTCCAAAGCTTGAAGGAAAGTTTTCATTAAGAGCTTCTATAACAGGACAGATATTCCTTGAGGACGTTTTTGTTTCTGATGAAAAAGTTTTACCAGAAGTTCAAAGTTTTAAAGGTCCTTTTTCTTGTCTTAATATGGCTAGGTATGGAATAGCTTGGGGTGCAATGGGTGCTGCAGAGTTTTGTTGGAATGCATCCTTAGAATATACCTTAGACAGAGTTCAATTTGGAAAACCTCTTGCTTCAAAGCAACTTATTCAAATGAAACTTGCTAATATGCAAACAGATATAGCTTTAGGTCTTCAGGGTGCCCTGCGAGTAGG
>CAJQGX010000043.1 GCA_905478035.1 uncultured SAR86 cluster bacterium
ATATCAATATTTATCGAAGATTATAAGTTATCTAAAGAAGAAAAAAATTCAATAAATTATTTTATCGAGCAAAAGAAAAACGGTGTTCCGCTTGACTATATTTTACAAAACTCATCATTTTATAATAGTGATTTTTTTGTTGATGAGCGTGTTCTAATTCCTAGACCTGAAACTGAAATACTTGTAGATTATATTAATAATTTAAACCTCACTCCTGGTATAAAAATTTTAGATGCTGGAGTTGGCTCTGGTTGTATTGGTGCTTCTCTTGCAAAAGTAAACCCTAAAACTATTGTATATGGCCTTGATAACTCATTTGATGTCCTTCAAGTGGCAAATATAAATAAGAAAAAACTTGAGCTAGATAATTTTTATTTAATTAATTCTAAATGGCTAAACTCTTTAAAAGAAAATACATTTAATATTGTTGTGAGTAATCCTCCTTATGTAGCTCCTTTTGATCCCCATCTTGATAAATTAAAACATGAACCAATTTCAGCATTAGTTGCAAATAAAAATGGACTGGAAGATTTTGATATTATTTCTTTTCAGGCAATGAAAGTTCTAAAAGATTATGGCTTACTCGCTTTTGAACATGGCAACAATCAGTCCAATGAAGTAAAAAAAATTATGACTAGATATGGCTTTAAAGACATCAATTTAATTAATGACTATCAATCTCAGCCAAGAATTACTATTGGAAGAAAATAAAAATATCTCAGCATAGCTAAAATCTTTTTTGCAGTTTAAGTTCCGCAGAATGTCTTATAAGGAACATCAGATTTAGGAGCGGGCTCTTTAAACGATTCAAACCCATCTATTTCTTCGAAGGGGTACTGCAAAAGTGAGTGAAGTTTATTAAAGGGCAGCATATTATTTTTAAATACAGCTTCATGAAGGGCTTCCTCAACTTTATGATTTCTAGGGATATAAATAGGGTTTACTTTATTCATTGAGGCAGCAATTTTTTCTTCAGCAATACCTTCTTGAGATATTCTCTCTTGCCATATCATCATCCAACCATCGAACCTTCTTGAATTATTAAACAATGCTCTAATTGTTTGACCATCTCCAATTAAGGCTTTGGATAGCGATCTAAAACAGAGAGTAAAGTCAGCTTTTTCCTCTTCCATTATTTCAAGAAAGTTTGAAATTATTTCAATATCATTCTGATCTTCTTTAGACAAACCTATCTTAGATCTCATTATAGATAGCCAATAGTTCGTATATACAGGTTTTATTAATTGAAGAACCTCAGTAAGTAACTTAATAGATTCATTCCTATCTTCATGAATCAAGGGTATTAGGGTTTCTGCTAATCTAGTTAAATTCCAAGTCAATATTGCAGGCTGGTTTGCATAAGCATATCTTTTATTAACATCAATTGAGCTAAATACTGTTGAAGGATCATAAGAATCCATAAATGCGCATGGTCCAAAATCAATTGTTTCTCCAGATATTGTCATATTGTCTGTATTCATTACGCCATGTATAAAACCAACACTCATCCAATTTGCAATTAATAATGCTTGTTGATTACAAACAGCTGCAAAAAAAGCTAAATAAGGATTTTCAACATTTGCAGTATCTGGAAAATGTCTTGCTATTGAGTAATCAGTTAATTTTTTAATTAACTGATTATCTTTATGAAATCTAGCATATTCAAAAGTTCCTATTCTGATATGACTTGAAGCAATTCTAGTCATTATACCACCAGGTAATAACCCATCTCTTTCTACTTGATCGCCAGTTTTAATGGCAGCTAATGCTCTGGTTGTGGGGATTCCTAGAACATGCATGGATTCACTAATCAGATATTCTCTAAGAACTGGACCAAGAGCTGATTTGCCATCACCTCTTCTTGAATAAGGTGTTTGGCCTGCGCCTTTTAGCTGAATGTCTATCAGTTTACCTTTTTGATTAATAGCTTCACCTATAAGCAGTGCTCTTCCATCTCCAAGATTTGGATTAAATTGACCAAACTGATGGCCTGAATAAGCTTGAGCTAAAGTTATTGAATTTTCAGGCTTTATGTTTCCTGAAAATATATCTAATGCATTTTTTGATTGAAGTCTGTTTAGATCAATTCCCAATTCTAAGGACAAACTTTTATTTAATAAAAGAACTTCTGCTGAAGGACATTTACATGAATTACCTTTTTTGTATAGACCTTCTAAGTCTCTAGCAAATGTATTTTGAAAATCTATTCCTAGGACATTATTTAACATTTGTCATGCTCACAATTTCATTAATTATTTTTAACAATTCATTGTTGCTTCTTATATAATTTAAATCAAACGATATTTATAGGGGAAAATCCAATGATTGGAGATATGCAAAAATGGGCACCAAATGTAGCGAGCATTATTGAGCATGCTAAACAATTTCATCCAGAAAAAGAAGTTATCAGCAGAATGGTTTCTGGTGATGTTCATAGAACAAATTATGATGAAGTCTGTATTAGATCTAGAAAGTTGGCATCCGCCTTGGTTAAAGATGGTTATAAGGAAGGGGATGTCATAGCCACTTTAGCCTTAAATACTTATAGGCATTTAGAAATGTATTATGGGATTTCTGGTATGGGGGCTGTTACGCATACTTTAAACTTTAGATTACATCCAGAACAAGCTGTATATATTATCAACCATGCAGAAGATAAAATTATCTTTGTTGAAGCTCCTTTTGTTCCAATTCTAGAAGCATTAAAAGATCAGTTAGTGACTGTCGAAAAATATATTATTTTATGTGATCAATCTGAAATGCCAGATACTCAATTAAAAAATGCTATTTCATATGAGTCCTATATTGAAGATGGAGATGAGAGTTACGAATGGCCACAACTAAAAGACGATGCAGCATGTGCGCTATGTTATACATCAGGAACTACAGGAAACCCTAAAGGAGTTCTATATACTCATAAATCTAATATTCTTCATGCCCAAGCTTCTTTAACGGCAATGCTTATTAAGCCTAGTGACAGTATTTTAATGGTTGTTCCCTTATTTCATGTCCTAGCATGGGGTATTCCTTATTATGGACCTATGTTTGGGCTAAAGCTTGTAATGCCTGGTATGCAAATGGAAGGTGAGCCTTTATATGACTTAATTAATAGAGAAGATGTTTCCTTGGCATTTGGCGTTCCTACAATATGGATGGGCTTGTTAGCTTATTGTAGAGAGAACAATAAGATATTAACCTCAGTTAAAAATACTATTATTGGAGGATCTGCTCTTTCTCTATCTACTCTTCAAGAATTTGATGAAGTTCATGATGTCAATGTTATTCACGCGTGGGGTATGACAGAAATGAGTCCATTGGGTACTACTAATGTTCCTACATTAGAAATGGAAAGTATGAGTAAAGATGAAAAGTATGCCATTCAGCTTAAACAAGGTAAGCCCATTTATGGCGTAGAGTTAAAAGTTGTAGATGATGCTGGAAATGATTTACCTCATGATGGAGAGTCACAGGGACATCTTCTAGTAAGAGGTCCATGGATTCTTCAGAAATACTTTAAAGCAGACAATGATGCAGTTGATATAGATGGTTGGTTTGATACAGGAGATATTTCAGTCCTAGATCAAGATGGCTATATGACTATTAAAGACAGAGCAAAAGATGTTATTAAATCAGGTGGAGAGTGGATAAGCTCTATTGATCTTGAGAATGCTGCATTTGGACATCCTGAAGTAGCAGAAGCTTGTGTTGTAGGCATACCACACCCTAAATGGGATGAAAGACCAATGTTATTCATAGTCACAAATACTGGTGAGGAAATTGATAAACAAAGTATTTTAGATTTTTTAGCCTCAAAAGTTGCAAAATGGTGGCTTCCTGATGAAATTATTTTTTTAAAAGAGCTACCCCATGGAGCTACAGGAAAACTTCAAAAGTTTGAGTTAAGAGAAGAATATACTAATTATTATATGGAGAATAAAGATGCTTAAAGTAGTTAAACCATCAGAAATAGAATCAGTCATCGGAACAGAGGTTGGGCTTTCAGATTGGGTAAAAGTTGATCAAGAAAGAATCAATAAATTTGCAGAAGCAACTTTAGATAATCAGTTTATACATGTAGATCCTGAACAAGCAACACCAGTATTTGGTTCCACTATTGCTCATGGGTTTCTTTCTTTATCCTTGGCTGCGGGTATCCCATTTGATCAAGAAATGGGTCTTGTTCTTGAGGGAACAAAAATGGGCCTAAATTATGGTTTAGATAAAGTAAGATTTTTAAGCCCAGTTCCAGTTGATTCAGAAGTTAGAATAAGAATGGAGTGTCTAGATATTTCTGAAAAAAATCCAGGACAATTTCTTTCTAAGACTAAAGTGACAATGGAAATAAAGGGCGTTGAAAAACCAGCTTATATTGCTGAAACTTTAAGTATGTTTATTATCTAGGTTAACTATCTAAAAGGTTTTTTAGAATATCGTTTACACTTTTGGGGTTTGCTTTGCCTTGCGTTTCTTTCATTACTTGCCCAACAAAGAAACCAAAAAGTTTGTCTTTACCACCCTTATAGGCTTCTACTTGTGAAGGATTGTTATTAATAATTTTCTGAGCAATTTCTTCTAATACAGACTCATCTTGAATCTGAACAAGTCCTTTATCTTTGATGATGTTATCAACATTATGCCCTGACTCCCAAACTTCTTCTAAGACAGATTTAGCTATTTTTCCTGAAATAGTCTTATCTGATATCCTCTCAATAAGAGTAGCAAAATTATTTGAGCTTAGTTTTGACTCTTCAATGTCAATATTATCTTTGTTTAAAAGCGCACTTACATCGCCAACCAACCAATTAGCTACTAATCTTGAATCATCAGTTTTCGAGCACGCATCTTCAAACATGTTAGCCATGGTCTTAGAAGAAGAAATTATTTTTGCTTCCGCTTCCTCTAAATTAGCTTCAGACATGTATCTTTTTTCTTTTTCATTAGGAAGTTCTGGAAGATTATCCTTTATTTCATTAAATTCTTTATCTGATATAACAACAGGAAGGAGGTCAGGGCATGGAAAATATCTATAATCATTAGCCTCTTCTTTTGAACGCATAGACCTTGTTTCATTTTTAACACTATCATAAAGTCTCGTTTCTTGAACAACTGCTTCTCCTGATTCAATTATTCTTATTTGTCGTTCAATTTCATAATTAATTGCTCTTTCTATAAATTTGAAGGAATTAATATTTTTAATTTCAGCTCTAGTCCCAAGCTCTTTAACATCATCCTTTTTTATAGAAACATTCACATCACATCTCATTGACCCTTGTGCCATATTGCCATCACAGATATCCAAGAATGTTACTAGCTGTCTTACCGCTTTAAAGTAAGCTACAGCCTCTTTGGCATTTGATATTTCAGGTTCTGAAACTATTTCTAATAATGGAGTGCCAGCTCTATTTAAATCAACGCCAGTTTCTCCATCAAATAAATCATGAATGGATTTTCCAGCATCTTCCTCTAAATGAGCCCTCGTGATATTAATAATTTTTTCATTACCGTCAACATCAATTTTTATTGCTCCTTTTCCAACAATTGGCATTGCCATTTGAGTTATTTGGTATCCCTTCGGCAAGTCAGGGTAAAAATAATTCTTTCTATCAAAAGAAGAAGTCTGATTAATTACAGCATTAGTTGCTAATCCAAAACGAATAGCCTTATAAAATGCTTCCCTATTAGCTACAGGCAATACTCCTGGTAAGCCCATGTCTATTAGATCTACATGAGTATTAGGTTCAGCACCAAAACCTGT
>CAJQGX010000044.1 GCA_905478035.1 uncultured SAR86 cluster bacterium
ATTGAGTGGGAGTAAGTAGTAAAAATGAAGTTTTTTGGTTGGAGAATGGTATTTACTGGTCTCACCATTGAATTCACTGTAGTAGGTTTTCTTTTTTATAGCTTTCCAGTTTTCTGGCCTTATCTAATATCAGAACTAGGGGTGACTGAAAGTCAGCTGGGAATGGTTTCCGCATTCTATTTTATACCTATTGCAATTTTAGCGATTATAGTTGGGCGCGCCCTTGATAAGTATTCTGTTAAAAATATTATGATGATAGGTGCTGTAATTTACGCCGTTGGGCTTTTTTCTTTAAGCTTCATAAATTCTTATTGGTTGCTCCTAACGATTTATCTTACTATTCTTGCATTAGGATCAGTAATGATGGGAAATCTAGCAGTATCTAAATTAATCTCAAATTGGTTTGATAAAAATGCTGGCAAAGCACTAGGTATTGCAGCAATAGGTATTTCATTTTCAGGAGTTGCGCTTCCTTTAATTGTAGATCCTCTGCTTGATTTAGTGGGCTGGCGTAATGTTTACGTAATCTTTGCTTCTATAGTCCTATTCTTTATTTTACCTCTTATCTTTATTACTGTGATTGATGATCCAAAGACTGTTAATCAAGTTAAAGATGGCATAAAAATAGATAAAGAAGAAGAACCATTGCCTCAGGAGATAACTGCAACAGATCTTATATCACAAAAAGTTTTCTGGATGATTTCTTTAGCATTTGCTTTTCAATTTATGTCCATGATGGGTGTGCTTACTTTCTTACCTGTCCATGCGAGCAAAATGGGGCTAGAAGAAACTTGGCATCTTCTTGGCTTACCAGTTAAACAATATGTTTTTGCCTATTCTTTAGCTGCTTTTGGAGGAGTCTTGGGAAAAATATTATTCGGATATCTTATAGATACAATGAAAGCTGCTTACCCTTCAATGATGGCAATGTTTCTTCAGGCAATTGGAATCTTTGGCATTACTTATTTCAATGAGCCAAATATATTTCTTTTAAGTGCATTCTTATTTGGTTTAGGTTTTGGTGCTGCAACACCCTTAATGACTACTTGTTACTTAAGAACTTTTGGAGCACACAATCTTGGAAAAGTCAGAGGCATAGCATCCCCAATTGTTTCCCCACTTCAACCAATAGGAGTATTGGTAACAAGCATTCTAATAGGTTTTCAAGATACTTATTTTGTAGCTTTTAATATTATGGGATGTTTAGCTCTTGTTGCAGTAATATTGGCAAGCCAAATTCATGAACCTAAAAAAATCTGATCTATATTCATTCATTTAGTACTAGCAACACTAAATTTATAGGAGATTGGTATGGTTATATATACCAGTATGTTTAGTTTGCCTACTTGCTATTATTTTACCTATATCTATATTGTGTAAATATCTACAAAGCTAGTAGAAAACTTTTAGGCCCTTAATTTTGGTACCTAAGAGGTTATTAATAACTGAGAGGGTGCAAAATGATCAGAAATCTAATGATAAATTTTTTAAAAACTGCCTCTAAGGTTAAAGAGAAAGAAGTTAAAGCCGTAATTTTTTCATTTTTATTTGTGGTCGTCTTGATGTCAGCCTATTACATTTTGCGACCAGTTCGCGATGCTATGGCTAGTGATTGGACAGATTCAGAGGTAAGTTGGCTGTGGACCCTAAATTTCTTTATTAGCACTGCAATCGTAGCGCTATATGGGGTTATGGTTTCGAAGTTTCGTTTTCGATTATTGGTGCCAACTATGTACGGCATTTTTGCGATATCATTTATTATCTTTTATGCCCTAGGATCTGTTTTTGAGGATCGAACTGTAATTGATAAATCATTTTATGTTTGGGTAAGCGTATTTAGTCTTTTTCATATTTCTGTTTTTTGGACCTTTATGTCAGAGCTATTCAGTAAAGAGCAATCAGGCAGGTTGTTCGGTATTATTGCTGTTGGTGCTAGTGTAGGCGGTCTGATTGGACCATCGATTACTGCATTTTTTTCAGTTTCTTTAGGTATTGATAACTTGATGCTTATCGCTAGCATGATGCTATTTATTCCAATTCCAATTATTTTTTATCTCCAATCATTGAAGGCAAAAGAATTAAATAATGAGGCGTTAGATATACCTATTTCCAATCAATCAATTGGTGGAAATCCACTTGCAGGCTTTAAAATATTTTTCTCTAATCCATATCTATTATCGATTGGTTTATTTATTTTTTTATATACTGGCATAAGCTCATTTGTTTATTTCGAATTAAAAAACTTATTGAGCGATTTTAGTCGCCCTGAACGTTCTGTTATTTGGGCTCAAATGGATCTTGCAGTAAATATTTTAGCAATCTCTACTGGGCTATTTGCAACAAGCCGCATTGTTACGAAATTCGGTATGCCTGTAACTATTGCCATGGTTCCAATAATGATTTGTATCGGTCTGCTAGTATTGGCAATTTCTCCTTTATTAGGAGTAGTTGTGGTATTGCAGGTCATCCGCCGTGCTGGTAATTATGCGGTGACTCGTCCTGCCCGTGAAATGTTATTTACGCTTGTTAATCAAGAAACTCGTTTCAAAGCAAAGCCTGTTATTGATATTGTTGCCTATCGAGGTGGCGATATGCTTACTGCTTGGTTATTTACAGGACTTACACAAGGTTTAGGATTAGGCTTGGCTGCAGTTGCTGCAGTTGGTGCCGGAATAGCCAGCTTATGGGCACTGGTCGGTATTTATCTTGGAAAATGGTTTGAGCGCAATGAACCTTAATCTAAAAACCTATAGAATAGAAAGACCGGCTTGCAATCATAAGGTTGCATGCAGGATTTGTTTAAGGCATCGTAATACTAATCAATTTAATCTATCTATAAACTTCACAAACAACTAACGGAGCATCAACATGAAACACTTATCTATTATTAAAACTTTTGCACTTATTTTGGTTTTTAGCCCTTTTGTAATGTCTGGCCATCATTCTGGCCATGAGCATAACTCTCAAACTAAATATGTTAGCTATAGCCAGATAGGTAATCCTGCTGATGTACTCGAAGTTAAAACAGAAGCATCTCGTGCACTAAATAAAGGAGAGGTTCGAGTTCGGGTGTTAGCCGCACCTATTAATCCTTCTGATGTATTACAGATTGCTGGAAATTATGGTGTTGATGCTGTCTTGCCTGCAAGACCTGGTAGTGAGGGCGTTGGCCGTGTTAAGGAAATATCATCAGGAGTAAAGAGTTTAAAAGTTGGCCAGTTAGTACTTCTTGCTAGCGGAAGTACCTGGGCTGAAGAATTAGTGGGTCCAGCTGAAGGTTTTTTGCCATTACCTGACCTAGGACCTATTAGTGCTGAGGTGATTGAGCAGCTTGCAATGTCAGCTGTGAATCCATTAACTGCATTATTAATGCTTACCTCCTTCGAAGATATTAAAGAAGGTCAATGGATTGCACAAAGTGCTGCTAATTCTGCAGTTGGCGGTTATGTTATTCAGTTGGCAAAACAGCGTGGTATTAAAACCGTAAACATTGTTCGCCGAGAAGGTTTGGCAGATGATCTTAAATCCAAAGGTGCAGATGTTGTTTTAATTGATGGACCAGATCTTGCTAAACAAATAGCTATAGCAACAGATAATGCACCAATTGTGTTAGCACTAGATCCTGTTGGTGGCGATACTTATGGTCGTCTAGCAGACAGCTTAGGTTATGGTGGCACATTAGTAACTTATGGAGTTTTATCAGGCAAGCCTGCTAGTCTTAACACAGGAAAAGTTATTTTTAATGACACTCGCCTGCGTGGCTTCTGGCTTTATAAGTGGTATCAGAC
>CAJQGX010000045.1 GCA_905478035.1 uncultured SAR86 cluster bacterium
ATGCAGTTACCCTTGATGAAGTTAGACTTGCAGCTAAAAAATATATTGATCCTAACTCATGGACTTGGGTTATTGTTGGTGATTTATCAATAATTGAAGAAGACATTAAAAATTTAAATATTGGGCCTGTTGAAATAATTGAACTATAGGAAAATCTCTTAAAACTAATCTCTAAATTATCTACGGATTGTCAAATTTAGAGGTTAAATTAAAGATATTGCATTTAGCTACAAAGCCTATAAAATAGCGTTTCAGACACAGGAGGGATGGCAGAGTCTGGTTTATTGTAACGGTCTTGAAACGTCAAATCTATCCATTTACTACTTCTTATTACTCTTTAGATACCTAATTTATAAGCTTCATAACGAACGCTAAATCGTCTTAAAGTGTAATAAAAGATAAATCTACGCGTAATCTACGCATTTTCTACGCATTGTTGAAATTACCTTAATCAAATATACAACTAACTAAGAATAGCTTGTCATTTCTAATTACCCATAGTCTATCTTGGCAAAGAACCTAGATGCTCTGAAGCTCTTGTTTATATAGTATAGGTTCTTCTGGAGTAATGCACTGAGCAGGTTGGATACTGCTTTCTTGTTGTAGAGCCAGAGGTTTGCTATTCGCCGTATTTACGAGTTTTAGTCTTCTAGAGGTGGTAACTATTCCTACCTTATCGAAGAGTAGGCAAGAGATTTGCCAATGCATCAAATGCGGAGTTCTTATATTTCGGATTAAATCCAACCATAACTTCTCCTTTAACAGCGCAACTCCTATAGGCGGATACTCTAGCTGCTGGATCAGAAAACTTTAAGTTAATATTATTTGGATCATAAACTTTCTTGGTCACAGCGTTGAGTTTAAATTTACAATTATTCCAGCTATAGGCATCCGGATTCAGACGCAATGGATTGGGTCCATCAAATGAATGAAAGGAGCGAGGATAGAGTGTAATGTTAGCATTCCCACCACCACTATTAATCTCAGATACTAGCTCAACACAAGGTTCTGGTGGCACATAGTTATCCTCCTCCCCCATGTAAATTTGAAAGACATCACTGTCCCAGTCATTATTATCAGGCAAAGCTAAGCATCCTGGGTACCATAAGAGATAGCCTGCATATGAAGCCCCTGGTTTATTTAAAGCTTGTTGCAGCGGCACCCATGCATTGAAAAGAGCTGCTGTGCCACCCAAGCTCCAGCCTGCAGAATAAATTTTGGTGTTATCAAACCTTGGGTCATCCCATAATAGATTTAATGACATAGCCATTTCGTAAATCATTGTTTCGCTAGTAACATTCATCTGATTGCCGACTGTGCTATTGACTCCCCTAGAGTCAAAAGGATGCATAGCAAAAACTATAAAATCAGCTTGTCGCATTTGCTCGATGTACTGTAAATGATGCTCTCTCCAATTTGATGATCCGTGAGAGGCAACAATTACAGGATAAGCCTGAGCTGCATTATAGTTATTGGGGAAATGTAGGACGCCAAAAACTTCTAAACTTTCTTGCTTGTTAAGATCATCATTAAAAAGATTTTCAATCCCTAAAATATTCTTTGAAGGGAACGAAATAGTTTCTTTTAGATATGATGTTGCATCCGCAGTTAGCCCTGAGCAACCAATAATTAAAAGGGGGATAAGTAATAGTTTTTTCATAATGTCTCCCATGGAAGCAATTTGCATTTACCTACCAACAAAACTCTAAACATCCAGCCAATAAGAATTGGAAAACTAGATGCAATTAGATGAATAATTAACTCATCCTGACTTTGGTCTAAAAAAGAAAAAACAAGCATAAAACAAGTTGCAATTAATCCAATCCAATGAATAACTAATCCAAGTCTACCCATAAATCCTGACATAACTCCTACTTATAAATACGGTTGACTTATCTTGCCATAATCTAGAAACAAAAAGAAATCGCAGCCTTCTATTTGGTTTCTGAAATTAAAACTTATAGAACCTATTTGATTGAGTGGTTTCTACTTAACGAAAAGTTTAATACAGGTTGGTTTTTTCCTTACCTAATAGATTCAGAGAAGAACACACCAATTACTTCTTGGTCGCAAAGAATGAAGAAGGTTTTTAAAGCCTGTGACATAGCTAATAGCCTTCATGGTCTAAGACATACCCATGCTTCTAATCTGCTCATGAAAGGCTTCCCATTGATTCAAGTAGCCAATAGATTGGGTCATGCTGATGCAAACATAACTCTTGGCATATATGCCCACATGATTGAGCAAGAGCAGGTTGATATATCCTCATACTTGCCAACAATGGACATATCAAACGTTAAGGGTTCTTAAATCGTTTATGCGTGGAATTAATGGCAAATAATCTACGCATTTTCTACGCACCACCTATTTTGACCCTTTTCAAACGATTGTTGAAAACCTTTGAAAACTATATACAATAAGCGTTCGCAATCAGGAGGGATGGCAGAGTCTGGTTTATTGTAACGGTCTTGAAAACCGTCGTGCCTTCATCGGCACCGTGGGTTCGAATCCCACTCCCTCCGCCACTATATGAGCAAAAACTATGACCTCAAATAAAGATCTAGCAGATAGTTTTAAAGAAATTCCACCATTTTTAGATATTCTTGGTTTTAAAGGTGCAAAACTTCTTGATGATGACTCCTTTGTGTGTGATTTTTCTCCTTCTGAAGACTTAACACATTCTAATGGAATGATAGTTCAAGGCGGTTTTGTTACAGGTATGCTAGATGCTTGCATGGCACAATTTATTATCTATAAATATCAAGGACAAAAAATTCCATTAACACTTGATATAGATGTTAAATTTTTTATGCCTTGTGCTCCAGGAGATGTAAGAGCTATTTCTAAAATTATAAAAGAAGGAAAATCTATTTCTTTTACTGAAGCAAAACTCTATCAAAATGATAATTTGATAGCTATTTCAACAGCTACAAATAAAATAGTACCTACTAAAATTTAATATATAATTTTTCAATGAATGAAGAAAAATTACATAATTGGCTAGAGCTAGTAAAACCAATATCTTCATTTGAAGATTGTTCCATTCCTGATAAACCTGATTATTCAAATTTAAATAATTGGGCCGCTTATCCCGAGAAAAATGCACAACAATTTTATCTACCAGATCAAAATTTAACTCTTAATAAATCTCATAATGATGTAGATGTTTTTTATATACATCCTACTGGTTTTTTTGAAAAAGTCTGGAATTCTAATATGGATAAAACTAGAAGTGCATTCGAAAGAACAGAAATGATGTTAGGGAATCAGGTATCTGCTTTTAATGACTCGTGTAATATATATGCGCCAGAATATAGACAAGCAACCTATTATTCATTTTTTGCTAAAGATAAAGATGGAACTAAGGCATTAGATTTAGCATATGAAGATGTTGAAAGTTCCTTCGATTACTTTATAGAGAACTTAAATGACAATAAACCTTTTATTTTAATGGGACATAGTCAGGGGGCTCTTCATTCACATAGGCTAATTGTTAACAAGATTCAAGGGACTGAACTTCAAAAAAGGTTTATATGTGCTTATGCAATAGGATATATGATTCCAGAAAAACACTACGATAGTATGTTTACATTAATACCTGCATCACAATCAGCAATAGATACTAATTGTATTATCAGCTGGTCAACTGTTGTTGAAGGATTCAAAAGAGAAAGAGAAAAAACTGTTTTTTGGACACCATCAGGATGGTCCACTGAACTCATGAAGCAGAAGATAGTTAGTATTAATCCATTTTCATGGCAGGATAATAATGATTGGGAAGAGGCTCCTGTGAATCATAGCTCTGTGATTACAAAATCTCCAAATTTTGATTTCGCCGATCGTTTATCTATTAATCATTCTGGTGCTAAAAAGAGTCTAGCCTATGCACGAGAGCAAAGGTTCTCTACTAGAAGAAATCCAGATAATGGATTGATTGAAACAAGAGGACCATTAGTTGAGAAAATGAGAAAAATGGCTACCTTTACTGGTGATCTTCATAGTTATGATGTCATGTTATTTTGGGGTTGTTTTAGAGAGAATATTAAGGATAGAATAAATGCGTTTCTCTAGCATTTTATTTTTATTATTAATGACATTATCTTTAGATATGCACACTTTTGAAGAAGGTTTTGTATATAACGATGATATAAAAATTGCATATAGAGACTATGGGCCAAAAGATGGTGAGCCTATTCTTCTTGTTCAAGGTTTGGGTGGACAGCTAATTAACTGGCCTGATCACTTGCTTGAATTTTTAATTAGTAATAATTTCAGACCAATTGTTTTTGATAATCGTGATACAGGATTATCATCACGTTATAAGACTGAGCTATTTGAAGAGAAAAATAGATCAAAAACTATTAATTCAACCTATATTAAATATTTTTTAAGATTACCTATTAATCCACCATATGATTTAGATGATATGGCTAATGACTCGATAATTATTCTGGATAAATTAAATATTGATAAAGCTCACCTTTTAGGTATGTCTATGGGTGGAATGATTGCACAAATTATTGCTGCTAATCATCCAGATCGTTTTAATACCTTTACTCTTATAGCATCATCAACTTCTGCGCCAAGTCCATTTAATGGCCCTACAAGAGATGTGAGAAGGTTATTAATGAAAAGATCTAATAACCCTAATTCAACTATGGATGAGCGAATAGACAGAAGTAAAAAGATATTTGCTTTAATAGGTCTTGAAGGTTATGACCTTGATACTCAGGAATTTTATGATAAATCTGTTGAATCTATTAAAAGAGCAGGGCCTGATGATACAGGATTTAGTAGACAAATAATGGCAATACTTGGATCAAAAAATCGTATTAAAAAAGTAAAAACAATAAAGGTAGATACCCTTATTATTCATGGACAAGATGACCCTCTTATCAAAGTTAAAAATGCCCATAAAGCCCATAGATTGATATCAAATAGTGAGTTAATTATTATCAATGAAATGAGGCATCTTATTGAACCGCCTGTTTTTGATCAATTTAAAGATCAATTACTAATGCATTTACAGAGCAGTTAAATGTTATCAAATAGTTTTAAATTCAATTATTCCATTGGAGCAGTTGCTAATGGAATTAAAACTGACATGTTTACATTTTTTTTACTCTTCTTTTATGCAAGAGTTATAGGCTTAGATCCAATTTTAGCTTCATTAGCAATAGGAATAGCTCTTATTGTTGATTCGGTAACCGACCCTGTCATGGGCGCCATTTCTGATAGAACTAATTCTAAATATGGCAGAAGACATCCTTATATGTTTGTTTCCTTTATACCAGTATCAATTTTTTATGTTTTACTTTTCACTCCAACATCTGAATGGGATCTTTCACAATCTCAGCTTTTTTGGTGGATGTTTGTCTGTGCTTCTTTAACAAGAATTGGCATGACTTTATTTGAGGTTCCTCACAGATCATTTGGAGCAGAAATCACAAAGAACTATGAAGAAAGAACAAAATTATTTTCTTGGAGAGAATTATTTGCCTGGACAGCTGGTATAAGTAATGCATTCTTAGGTTATTTTATATTTTTTAAATCAACCCCTGAATACCCATTAGGACAACTTAACCCTGAAGCATATTTCCCATTAGCAATAACTGGTGGAATTATTATGGTTATAAGTATTCTCTTCTCATCCATAAGAACAAAATCTAATATAAAAAATTTATCTACTTGGTCTGGATCCACATCTTTACCTCAAATATTTTCTGAATTAAAAATAGCAGTAACCAATAAATCATTTATTTTATTCTTTTTAGGTAGTCTTACTTTATCTATTTCTTGGGGATTGCTTAACTCATTAACACTATTTATTAATACTGATTTTTGGGGCCTTAGAGGAGACCAGTTAGGAATTTTTCTCTTTGTTTATTTTCCAGCAGCATTCTTAGCATTTTCTATAACCCCTAGTCTGGTATCTAAATTTGGTAAAAGAAAGTTTGTTCTTCTATGTCTTCTGGGCGTAGCACTAGCCAGCCCAATGGCTTTTATATTTTATAATCTTGGATTAACACCAGAGAAGGGAACTACCAACTTAGTTCTATTTCTTTGTATACCACTTATTTTTTTATCTACTTTGAGTATTGCAGGAAACATGGCAAGAGACTCAATGATAGGCGATATTGCAGATGAAGTTGATCTTCAAAGCGGAAAGAGACAAGAAGGTGTCTTGTATTCTGCAGTTTCGTTTGTTCAAAAGGTAAATACTGCAATTGGTGCCTTAACTGGTGGAATTGCCCTATGGATCTTCAATATCTCAAAAGAAACACCCACAGATGACCAAGCATATTCTTTATTTTTTGTTCAGGGTATAGTGGGGCCTATCTTGCTAGTAATTCCGCTGTTATTTTTTTATTTTTATTCTCTTGATAAGAAACGTCATTCAGAAATATTAGAGCAAATTAAAAATAGAGCTTAGTTAGATAAAATATTCCCAATTGATTTAGTAATTCTTTTCCACAAGGTTTTATCTGCAGCAGAAGTATCCTTTGATGATAGATTCTCAAAAAAATGAATTAACAAATCATCAAGGGACTCTAAGTTAGCAGAACTTTTATTAAATTTACTAGTTAACATCTCTAATTGAATTGATTGTCTTAAATCAGAGTCTTTCTTTAAAGAATCTATACCTGCCATTATCTCTAATTTAATGCATACATATTGCAGTTGAGCATTATCAGACTTAGATGTTTTTAACTTAGATACTTTTGACGCTATTGATTTTGGAAGGTCTAAAGTATCAAATTCTTGTTTACTAAAAGCTTCAAACAAATTTAAGTATGAATCAATTTTTTCAGCTTTATTTTTATTCTCTTGTTCGATCTTTTTATCCTTTATTGCTGTTCTCAATAATGAATATTCTTTTGTTTTTGATATATTTGATAAGTTCTGCATTTCATTAGATGCTTCTTTTGTTGATATTTCATCTTTTTTAATTTTGCCAAGTAACTCTTTTGCAATCACTAGCTCTGCATCTAATACTTCTTTTTTTGCGTTAAATAACCTATCAGCTGATTTATTAAATTTATCCCATAACTTATTATCATGCTTACGACCAGCAGATCCTGCTTTTTTCCATTCATTCTTAAGATCATTAAATTTTTTAATATTTAAGTCTCCATCCTCACCATCAATAGCATCTACCTTGGATATTAAAGATTCTTTAATAGCAATAACATTGGATTCTTGTTTTTTAATATAATCATTTATGGGTTTCTTTGACTCAAAATATGCAGACTTGAGTTTATTCAAGTCTTTATCTAAAACTGGTGCAAACTTTTGCCATTGATCAAAAGTACCTCTCATATATTGTATTAGTGTTCTAACATCAGGCCAGTTAGAAGAGTTCTCGCTTACGTATATATTAATTTCCTCAATTATCTTGAATCTTTGGTTGGCATTATTTACTTTAATCGCTTTAAGTTCATCAAAATATTCACTGCAAGGTTCCCAGCCCCTATTGCACAGTTCATTAAATTTTGACCATTGTTCTCTTGATGCTGGTCTGCTAGATAGATCTAGAAGTTGCCATTTAGCCTGAAGGTCGTGTATTCGATGTGCTTGTTTTTTTGGGTCTTCAAGTGGGTTTGTAATGATATCTGTAATTTCAGTTATCAATTCTTCACGTTTCGGATTGGTTGCAAATGATGACATTTCATCAAAATATCTTGATTGGCCAATCGCAAAGTTGAGTTTATGCTTTAGTGCATTAGGTACCTTCTTAAAAGTTTTAGTTTTTGATATGACATCTCTAACTATCTTCTGAGCATTCTTAATTGATCCATCAGAAAAAAGCTTTTCAGCTTTTTCTAACTGTTTAAATAAATCTTGACTAGTTTCCACAATAATCTCTTTTGATGTTTATAATTATACTAAATGAAAAAGCGAATTCTAACAGGTATTACGACAACTGGTACTCCTCATATTGGAAATTATTTAGGAGCCATTAAGCCAGCCATAAAAATGGCCAGTGAATACGATGAATCATTTTATTTTTTAGCAGATTATCATGCAATCATAAAAAATTCTAATAGTAATGAAATTGGTGATTCGGTTAAAAATGTAGCATTGGCCTGGATAGCATCAGGTCTTGATGTTGAAAAGTCATTTTTTTATAGGCAATCAGATGTACCAGAGATTCTTGAACTAAGTTGGATTTTAAATTGCGTTACAGCTAAGGGCTTGATGAATAGATCTCATGCATATAAAGCCGCTACAGCATTAAATACAATAGATGAAGACAAGGGTATCACTATGGGTTTATTTTCATATCCTGTATTAATGGCAGCTGATATATTAATGTTCAATGCTACTCATGTTCCTGTTGGCGCTGATCAAAATCAACATATTGAGATGACAAGAGATATTGCAGCTCGTTTTAATCACACTTATAAAAAAACTTTTGAATTGCCTGAGGCAATTATTGAATCTGAAAAGGATGTTGTTCTTGGGATTGATGGAAGAAAAATGAGTAAGTCATATGGAAATATCATTCCTTTATTATCTACTGAGAAGGTGCTTAAGAAATCTATAGCTAAAATTGTTACTAATTCATTAGAGCCTGGGGAGCCTAAGTCTACTGATGGCTGTTCTGTGTATTCACTTTATGCTCATTTTTCAACTAAAGAAGAGTTGCTAGAACTCGCTGATGACTACAAAAATGGTATCTCATGGGGAGATGCTAAAAATAAATTATTTAGTTTAGTTAATTCTGAAATCACTCCAATCAGAGAAAGATATGAAGAGTTTTCAAATGATAGTAAGTATATAAATGATTTATTACAAGAAGGCGCCACTAGAACAAGAATTCTAGCTAAGGAAAAGATTAATGTAGTTAGAGACCTAATTGGTATAAAGACTATTTCTTAATGAAATCATCAGGCTCAGCATGGCTAAAGTTTGGCTTGTTTACTGTTGGCCTAGGTCAATCTTTTGTATTTGTAATCGTACCTCCGCTAGCTAGAGAATTAGGCCTATCTGAAGTTCAAATATCGCTTGTATTCGCCTTTTCAGCAATAGCATGGGCTTTAACCAGTTCTTCATGGGGTAGAGCAAGTGATAAATATGGAAGAAGGAATATAGCTATTCTTGGCTTAGTCGGATATTCATTTTCTTTAGTTGCAATGATTACTCCATTATTTTTAGTTGAAAGAAATATACTTGACGTCGCTTTTCTCTTTCCATTATTAATATTGGGAAGGCTTTTAAATGGGTTGATTGGATCAGCTTCAAGGCCAGCATCATTTGCTTACGTTGCAGACAATAGTCCAGCTGACAAAAGAACTCTGAAATTTGCAAGATTGGAATCCAGCTTTCTCTTAGGAACTGTTGCAGGACCTTTAATAGGAGGATTTTTAATATTAATTACTAAGGAGACACCTTTTTATGTATTTAGTTTAATGTCACTTACTGCATCTATTGGTATATTCTTAAATCTCAAGAATACAAGTATCCACAAAAAATCAGAAGAACCAGTTGCTAAAGTCTCATGGAGATCTAGTACCATTTGGCCTTTTTTATTGTTAGCCTCAATTGCTAGTCTGTGTCAGGCTTCATTACTGCAGTCTATAGGCTTTTATGTGTTTGATATTTTTCCTAGTCTAGATGATCTACCTATTGTTGTTAGTATGAGTTTTGCAGTACTTTCAATATCAACGATAGTTAGCCAATACTTATTTACTGATGCATTTCCTCTTAGTAACTATAAACTATTGATGTACGGAACTTTTTTAATAATTTTTTCTTTCTTTACAATGGCATATTTTCAAAAAATATCAATTTATTATCTATCATTATTAATTAATGGACTTGGAGGAGGAATGATAAGACCTGCAATATCATCTTCGTTATCGCTTTCTCAAGCTCCTGAGAATCAAGGATCTGCAGCAGGTTACCTCGGATCAGTTTATCCAATAGGTCACATATTAACTCCATTTGTGGCCATGCCTATATATGCCTCAAATCCTGCAAACCTATATCTATTTAATTCGTTATTATCTATATTTATAATATTATTTATAATAATTCATCCTATTTTTAAAAAGAAAACTAATAATGAAAAAAGCATTACTAATAGTTAATCTTGGAACTCCAGATAATCCTGGCTATTTCAGTGTATTCAAATACCTTAGAGAGTTTCTATCAGACGAGAAAGTTTTAAATATAAATCCAATTCTAAGGTTTATTCTTGTTAATTTTATTATTTGCCCAACAAGATCATTTTCATCTTCAAAAATTTATAAAAAGGTTTGGGATAAAGATTACGGATCTCCACTTCTTCATAATACAAAATTATTATCTCAAAGACTTGATGAAAAGCTTTCTGAGGTGGATGTACAATTTGCTATGCGATATCAATCACCATCAATTAAAAAAGTTTTAAATCAAATGCTTTTAAAGAACCCAGATGAGTTAATTGTCTTACCACTTTTTCCTCACTATGCAGCTGCTACCACTGGTTCAGTTTTTAAAGAGGTTACATCATGCTTATCAGAGCAATGGGTGGTTCCAAAGGTTACTTTTATTAATCAATTTTATGATAATGATAAATTTATAGATGCTTGGCTAGAAAAGGCTAGTAAATTTGATATGAATTCCTATGACAAGATCATTTTTAGCTATCATGGCGTACCCAATAGTCATGTAGACAATGTTTATCCAGATAGCATGTGTGCTGATAATGCCTGCGAGGATAAAATAACTAATGAAAATAAGTTTTGTTATAAGGCTACGGTATATGAGACCACAAAAATATTAGCCTCAAAACTTAGTCTAAATTCAGATCAATATGATGTTACATTTCAGTCTAGACTGACTAACAAATGGCTTTCTCCATTTACAGATGACGTTTTAGAGAATCTTCCTTCTAAAGGTTCTAAAAAGGTACTTGTTTTTTCTCCAGCATTTACAGCAGATTGCTTGGAGACAATTATTGAAATTGGTGATGAATATAAAGAATTATTTTTTAAAGCAGGAGGTGAGATATTAGATTATGTTCCTTCTTTAAATTATTCAGATAAATGGGTTGATGCTATCGTAGATATTACAAAAATTAATGAGGAAACAAATGTTTAAGAATGATCTTTTAAAAGGTAAAAGAATATTAGTGACTGGCGGTGGAACTGGTCTTGGAAGAGAAATGGCATCTCACTATGCAGAACATGGTGCTGATCTTTATATATGTGGAAGGAGAGAAGGTGTCTTAAAAGAAACAGCAGATCAATTAATTTCTGAATATGGTGTAAATGTTAGCTATGAATCACTTGATATTAGAGCATCGGAAGATGTTGATGATTATATCCAAAGAATATTTGATGAAGGACCACTTGATGGGCTAGTTAATAATGCTGCAGGTAATTTCATATCACCTACTAAAGATTTATCACACAAAGGTTTTGATGCAATTGCTAATATTGTTTTCCATGGCACATTTTATATGACACATTCAGTTGGAAAAAGATGGATTGAATCCAAACACAAAGGTTCTATTATTTCCATTTTAACTACATGGGTCTGGACTGGATCACCTTATGTAGTTCCTTCAGCGATGTCGAAATCTGGAATTAATACGATGACTCAATCACTTGCAGCAGAATGGGGAAAATATAATATTAAGGTAAACGCAATAGCTCCAGGACCATTTCCAACAAAGGGAGCATGGGAAAGATTAAACCCAAAAGGTGATGATGAAAGTTCAATGGGATCTGTTCCATTAGGTAGAGTTGGAGAGATGTCTGAGCTTCAAAATTTAGCTACTTTTTTAATGGCAGATGGTTGTGATTATTTAACAGGACAAACGATTGCAATTGATGGAGCACAATATTTAACTGGTGGAGGTACCTTCTCAGGATTAGATAAATTAAGTGAAGATGATTGGGAACAGATGCGAGCTATGATAAGGTCATCTAACGATAAAGATAAAGCTAACAGAAGCTAGGAGTAATGATGATGGAAAATACACAACAATCTATGAACGAAGTTCTAACATCTCAAAAAAATTATTTTATTAAACACGGATCACCATCCATTGAATTAAGAATAGATAGGCTAAATCGTTTAAAAACATTGATTATGAGTAATAGATTTGATTTTGTTGAGGCATTGAATGCTGATTATGGAAATAGATCAAAAGATGCTTCATTAATGACAGATGCTTATTCAATTATTCCTGATATTAATAATGCAATTAAAAATATTAGAAAATGGACTAAAGACGACAAAAGGTCATCTAATTTTCCTTTTGGTCTTTTAGGCGCTAAATCCTATGTTAGATATGAACCGCTTGGAACTGTAGGAATGATATCGCCATGGAACTTTCCAGTTAATCTTTCTTTTGGACCATTGGCTGCAATTTTTGCTGCAGGTAATCAGGTCATGCATAAACCAAGTGAATTAACTCCTCTAACTGCTTCTTTGATTAAAGATTTGTGTGACAAGGCTTTTGATGAACACGAGTTTGCAACCTTCTTAGGAGGACCTGAGGTCGGCGAAGCATTTACCAAACTTCATTTTGATCACCTTTTATATACAGGAAGTGGCAACATAGGAAAACATGTAATGGCGTCAGCAGCAGAGAACCTTGTTCCAGTTACTTTAGAGTTGGGTGGAAAATCACCTGTTGTTATTGGAGAAAGTGCTGATCTAAAACATTCTGCAAAAAGAATTATGTTTGGCAAAACAATGAATGCTGGTCAAATATGTCTAGCACCAGACTATGTAATTATTAAAAAAGAAAAAAGAGATGAATTTATTGCAGAAACAGAAAATGCAATCAAAGAGTTCTATCCTGATATCAAAAATAATGATGATTACACTTCAATTATAAATGAGAGACATTACGATAGAATCAATTCATTAATTGATGATGCAAAGGATAAAGGAGCACATGTCCATCAAATTAATCCAGCTAACGAAGATTTTTCTCAACAAGAATTTTACAAAATACCGCCAACAATAATTACTAATACTAGTGATGACATGAGAGTAATGAATGAGGAAATATTTGGTCCAGTTTTACCTGTTGTAGATTATGAGAATGTTGATGAAGCTATCTCAAAAATTAATTCAAAAGACAGGCCTCTTGGCTTATATTATTTTGGAACTGATAAAGATGAAGAGTCTAAAGTTCTTAATAAAACTACTTCAGGTGGAGTTACTGTTAACAATGTTATTGGTCACATCCAACAAAAAGACCTTCCTTTTGGTGGAGTAGGTCCTTCAGGCATGGGTAGATACCAGTCTTTTGATGGGTTTAAAAACTTTTCTAATCATAGAGCAGTCTATAAAGATGTTGGTTTTAAGTTAGATAAAGCATTTGATGCTGTAAGGCCTCCATATAGTACTAAAAAAATTGAGAAAACTCTTAAATCACTTCTAAAGTAAAAAAGTGTTTTCTCTCTCCTTTAACTTAGCCTATAAGTATTTTAAGTCTAATAAGGGAGGGGTTTTCTCTTTTACTTCTTTTCTTGCAATTTCAGGTCTCGGTATTGGTGTATCAAGCCTTATAGTCGTTATGTCAGTAATGAATGGGTTTGAAAAAGAATTACAAGATAGAATTTTAGGTGTTGTACCACATGCAATTATCTATTCTAATGATCCAATTTCGGATTATAAAAGTAATATTGATTCTTTAAAAAATAATAAAGACGTTCTCGAGGCTGCTCCCTATATATCAATTCAAGGATTAATATCATCATCAACAGACAGTAAGGGTGTTGCAATAACAGGTATTGATATTGATATTGAAAATAATATGTCTATCATCCCAGATTATATAGTTTATGGTTCCCTTGAAGGTTTAAAAGAGAAAAATTCAATTATCATTGGGAGTTGGCTGGCATCTTCACTTGGAGTTTTTGTAGGTGATTCAGTTTCAATAACTACTTCTGATATTAGATCATCTATTATTGGATCTTATCCAAGATCAGCAACATTAAAAGTAGTTGGAATATTTGAATTAAGAGCTGAGATTGATCAGTCTTTAGTATTAATCTCGCATGAGCTTGCTCAAAAGATTAAAGGATTTAAAAATGAAACCTCTTCAATAAGAATAAAAACATCTGATTTATTTAAAGCAGATTTAATCGCATTCAATGCTGCCAAATCTTTAAACTCGTCTAATAATAAATATTATTCATCATCATGGAAACAAACACATGGAACATTATTTGAAGCTATTCAATTTGAAAAATTACTAATTAGCTTGATGTTGTTTTTAATTGTTGGAGTTGCGTCCATTTTAGTTTTATCAACAATCATAATGACAGTTAAATCCAAAGAAAGAGAAATTGGTATTCTTAAAACTATTGGTGCTTCAGACGCACAGTTAGTAGCTATATTCTTTTATCAAGGTCTTATGGTGAGTCTTATAGGTATATTTATTGGAATTATCTTTGGCCTTTTAATTACTTTAAATATAAATAATTTAATTACATGGCTAGAGCAGATTCTTCAACGCAACTTATTAGAAGCATATTTTATTAATTATTTCCCATATTTTATTGATATAAAACAAATAATTTTAATTTGTGCATTATCATTTTTATTCAGCATATTTTCCTCATTAATACCTGCATTAAGCGTTAATAGACTTAATCCAATTGAGATACTTAGGCATGAATAGTTTAAAAGCAACAAATCTTAGTAAATCATATGTTACTAGTCATGAATCTATTGATGTATTAGATGATATCAATTTATCTATAAGCCTAAATGACCAGATTGCTATATCTGGAAATTCAGGATCTGGAAAATCGACTCTTTTGCATTTATTGGCAGCATTAGATACTCCAACTTCAGGAAAAATTTTAATTGATGAAACAAATATAGAAGACTTTACTAAAACTGATATTAGCTCACTTAGGTTAAATAATTTTGGCTTTGTTTATCAATTTCATCATTTGCTGGAAGATTTGAATGTAATTGAAAATATATTAATTCCTGGTCAGTTAGCTAATAATAATCCTGATCTTAAAGAATCTGCATATGAACTTGCTGAAATGATAGGATTATCACATAGATTAAATCATCTACCCTGGAAACTTTCTGGCGGTGAAAAGCAAAGAGTTGCAATAGCTAGGGCATTGATTAACAAACCTAAAATAATTTTTCTTGATGAGCCAACAGGCAACCTTGATGAAAAAAATGCAGAAATAATTCAAAATCTTCTTTTCGAGATGTCTACTAAACATGGTGTTGCTTTAGTAGCAGCTACTCACGATAATAAGTTTATAAGAAATTTTAAAACTATTTATAAATTAGAAAATAAAAAACTTAATGAGATTTAAATGACAGATTTTATTTTAGCTGGTGGTCCTTTTATGTGGCCTTTACTTGCCTGTAGTGTATTAATAATTACTATTTCAGTTGAAAGGTTATGGTTCCTTCAAGAACGTCTAGTCACGCCGAATGGCCTAACAAATCAAATTGTTAACTTATTCAACAAAGATCTTATTAATCATAAGCAAAGCAATGAAATTGCTGAACTGTCATCGTTAGGATTTCTTTTGGTTTCAGTTATTCAATATAAAGACTTACCTAGACAAAATCTTGAATCAAAAATTGAGGAGAAGGCAATAGAGGTTAAATTTCTTCTTGAAAGAAATCTCAATATGCTTGGTACTATAGCCACAATAAGTCCTCTACTTGGACTATTAGGAACAGTTGTTGGAATGATTACTGCATTTACAGGTTTAACAGAAACTTCTGGAGCAAATCCAGACTTGCTTGCTGAGGGTATATCTCAAGCTTTAATAACAACAGCATTTGGTTTATTTATTGCAGTTCCTGGTCTTGTCTTACATAAATATTTTGAACATAAAGTATCTTTTTTATTAATAAGTTTACAGGTTGAAGTTTCAAGGTTTATTGACGTAATTAATAGATGAAATTTCTAGATACGCAAAAATCTTCATTTTCAGTGGAGATAACTCCATTAATCGATATAGTTTTTTTATTGGTTATTTTTTTTGTTGTTACATCTAAGGTTGGTGATTCTCAATTTCTCTCTTTAGATTTACCTGAATCCGAGTCTTTTCAATCCATGCCAAACCAATCATTTAATGAAATAAGCATTATTAGTGATGGCAGTGTTTATATTAATGATCAACTTATAAATATTAACAACACGCAAGAACTCCAAGATGCTATTTTTTTATTAAATAACTCAGATGAGTCTATTGTTTTAAGTGCTGATGCAACAGCAATTCATGCATGGGTTATAAAAATAATGGATATTCTTAGTAAAAATGGGTTTAATGAGGTTCAAATTAGAACAATAGAGAAATGAAAACTAGTAGTTTAAGAAGAATTCTTGGTTATACATTTAGATATAAGTGGTCTTTTCTTATAAGTGTTATTGGCTTTGTAATGTTCGCTGCTGCAGATATAGCAGCTGTTGACTGGATAAGGCGCATTATTAAATTTATTAATGATGAGGACGAAAGTCTTCATACATTGCTAGCGCTATCACTCATTTTTATTGCAATGGGAAGGGGTATTGGATTTTTTATTGGTAATTATTTTATGTCTCGAGTTGGCTTTGGGATAGTTCATGATCTGAGAGCAGAGCTGTTTCAAAAACTTCATGATCTACCAAAATCTTATTTTGATTCAAACCAATCTGGTCAGTTAATTAATAGAATAACCTTTACTACTACACAAGTTTCAGGTGCAGCTTCTAATGCTGTTAAAACTTTTGTAAGAGAAGGTTTTTTATTAGTAGGTTTATTTGCATATTTAACATTCTTAAATTTTAAATTGACTCTTCTATTAGTAGGAACTGCTCCATTAATTGCAATCATTGTTTACATAGCTGGTAAAAGACTTAAAAAATTAGCTACTAAAATACAAACAGCTATGGGTGATGTAACACATATTGCCTCTGAGGCAGTTGACGGCCATGTTGAAATTAAAAGTTTTAATGCCCAGGAGTATGAAAACAGTCGTTTTTTTGTAGCAAATGCTTCAAATAAGAATCAAAACTTAAAACTTGAAGCTACTGGCAATATGGCAACTCCAATTATTCAAGTTCTAGTATCTATTTCTCTTTCTTTAGTTGCATATTTTGCTCTAGGCTCTCAACTTGGAATTAGTCTTGATGCAGAGACCTTTGTCGCATTCTTTACTGCTGCTGGATTAATGGCTAAACCAATTAGGCAGCTTTCAAATATTAATATTATTGTTCAAAAAGGATTAGCAGCTGCTAATGAAATATTTGATCAACTTGATCAAGAAAATGAAAACAACAAGGGGAGTGTTGAAGATATAATTTCAGGTGATATTAGATTTGAGAATGTAGATTTTGCATATAATACAGGTGGACAAATCCTTAATAACATATCGTTTTCAATTGCAA
>CAJQGX010000046.1 GCA_905478035.1 uncultured SAR86 cluster bacterium
CTACAGAATAACCCTCGTCTCTGAGAAGCTCTTTTCTAAAACTTGACGGATCGATTCTTAGATTAAAATCTTCAACAAATCTTTTAGATAGACCAGTAAAAGATACATATTCATTAATTAAATTTTCTTTTTCTTTGGCATCTAGACGAGATCCTTTAAGCAAGGCTGGACCATAAACATTTAAACTAAAGTTTTTTGAATCTTTATAAAATTCCTTTAGCGATTTTTTTGTATTTACTTTTCCATGGTAAAACGCAGTTGCAGCATATGATGGAAAGAATCCATAATGAGGACTATTATTTCCTGGATGAAATACCAAATATTGATAATCTGAAGCAGGAGCAACCATTAGCAATCCATTTACCTCTATTGGAGTAATATCACCTGATCTTAATTCAGAGACAAGCAAAGGCCCTCTTATACCTCCATAGCTCTCACCTAATATATATTTAGGAGAGTTCCAGCGTTTATTATCTGTAATCCAACGTCTTATAAATTCTGCAATAATTTTTGGATCTTCATTTACACCCCAAAATTCTGAACCTTCATGACAGCCAGCCGCCCTGCTATAACCAGTTCCAACTGGGTCAATAAAGACCATATCTGTTTCACTTAAAGGAGAAAGTTTGTTATCTACGATGTTATAAGGCGCCGAACCATCATCTGACGCATCACTTGGCACTTTAACTACTTTTGGTCCAAGCACACCCATATGTAACCATAATGATGCTGAACCAGGACCTCCGTTAAATACAAACATGACAGGTCTGTTTTCTTTACTATCAACAATATATTCTGAATAAAAAAATGAAGCTAAGGGTGCACTGGAATCTTCTTTTTCATAAAGAATTTTTTCTTTAAGACTGGCGCTATAGTTAAGTTTTTTTCCATTAAATATACCTTCAAAATCTTTTGTAAAACTTTTTTCATTAATGATTGTATTTTCTTCACAAGCATTAGTATCTTCATCAGATGTGACAGCATCTAAAGAAAATAAAACCGATGCAAATATAAGGGCAAATAGATATGCATTCTTCATAAATAACTCCATAAATTTTTAAATATAGCTTATCACTTATTCTATATTTTATTTTTAAATAGCTCTTTGTAATAATCTCTTGCAATATCAGCAAAATCAATAATATTTTGGCTATAAACTTTTATTTTTCCTGATTCAGGCCTAAATGAACTTGAAAGCATGACAGATGGATACCAATGTTTTGCCCAAACACCATCATAGTCTTTAAGACCAGTTGTCCAACAAAGCATTAAAGGATCCCAATCAATATTAAGTGCAAAGCAAAGTTTCTTTAATGTTGTTTCACTGTTATTTCTTAAATCACTTGCATCTACAACCACAGGAGCTTCGCCACCTTTATCTAAAAGGTAGTTATAAAGACCAAATTGTTCCTTGAAACCAAAGTCTTCAAATGTTGCTTCCGGCCATTTATCAAGGAAGCTAGAAATCACTTCTTCAGGTTTTCTTATTAAGAAACAGTTTGTACAAGATAAAATCCATTTTTTACTGTGGTTGGGATGTAAATGGTGAACCATGTGTTTTTGATAGCAAATACCATTGCCAGCACTCTTAGTGCAGGCTTTAACAACTTGATTATAATCATTCTCTTGGGATTCTATAACTTCATCAAACATTGGATGTTTCTTTTTAGTTGTTATCAAATATGATGCATAGAATGGCTCATCATATACAGCAGTAACATCTCTTCTGTTCCCAAAACTCCTCATTAAAGCTGTGGATAGATTGCGTGGTCCTGACCAGATTGCAATGTTTTGCCTTTTAGACACTATGAGTTAAGTCGTTGTATAGGTGAAGGAGTTGTTGAGTCATTGAGTAATTAGCATTGTTTTCAATCAATCTACCATCTATAGATTCCACAGAAACTAATGAGCCTAGAGTTCCAGTTATAAACGCCTCATCGGCTGAATATACATCTACTAAAGAAAAGTTCTTCTCAAATATAGGTATGTTATTAGATATACAAATCTCAATAATTTTTTTTCTAGTAATGCCGTTCATGCAATAGTCACCAGTACTAGTCCAAACCTGCCCATTTTTTACTATAAAGAAATTACAAGAATTAGTTGTACTGACAAAACCATTAGGATCTAGCATTAAAGCCTCATCAGCTCCTGCTTTTTCTGCTTGTATGCAGGCCAATATACAATTAAGTTTGGAATGACTATTAAGCTTAGGGTCTTGTACCATGGGGTTTCCTCTTACTTGAGAAACTGTAGCTAATTTGATTGGTGGATTGTCCGTAGCATCTTCAGAATGCTCCATAATGATTACTATTGTTGGTCCGTTAAGAGAATAGGATGGTCGTTGAAACGGTTTACTTTTTACCCCACGAGTAACCATAAGTCTTGCGTGGGCTTTATCAGTCATTTTATTAGCTTCTTGAGTTTTAAATAGCTCCTTTTTTATATCATTTTTAGTCAATCCAATATCAAGATCTATAGCCTTAGCGCCCTCGAACAACCTATCAATATGATCATCTAAAAACAGCCATTTTTTATTAACTAGTCGTATACCCTCCCATATGCCGTCTCCCATCATAAAACCACTATCATAAACAGAAACACTGGCATCAGCTTTTGAAATCAATTCACCATCTATGTAAATTATGATGTTTTCATTTAGTTTAATATGAGACTCAAGGTTATTTTTCATACAGCTTAAAGTAATTTTATATTACGTAAGATACTAATATAAATGATAGCAAGATTGCAATTACCCATAAAATTAATGCATGGAGAACAATCCCTTTGCTCAAAGTTAACATAGATTCTTTATCTATAGATGTCCCGATGCAAAACAGACCAGTAAAAAGAAAAATATTACTAGTTTGATCAATAAATAAGGCTGTCATATTGCTAATATCAAGATAGGTATTTAAAAATAATACAGCTATAAAAATAAGAACAAAAATAGGCATTTTAAAGGTTGTTTTTTTATCATAATAAATTGAAAGAACTATCATGAGAGGAATCAACCAAAGCGTTCTAGTTAATTTGATTGTAGTAGCAACATCAACAGACTCTTCGCCGAAAGAAAGTGCTGCTCCTAAGACTGAAGCAGTATCATGAATTGAAAGAGCAACCCAAGCTCCAAAAAACTCCTGCGACAATCCAAAATAAGTACCTATAAAAGGAAAAAAAACTAGCGCAAATGCATTTAATATAAAAACTAATGAGATAGAGGTCACTAGTGACTTAGGGCTAGCTTTAACAATAGGTGCAATGGCTGCGATTGCTGTAGCACCACATATTGCTGTGCCGCTAGATATGAGAATAATTTGGTTACGTTTTAAATTAAAAAATTTACCAATAATGAATCCAAACAATAAAATCAAAAGAACAAATATTGAGATGAAAGGAATAAAGGTCTTTGTTAACTCATATGCATCATAAATAGGTATTGAAAATGCTAATAAAATAATACCAATTTGAATAAACTTTGAGCCAACTTTTTTAGTGAAAAAACTTTCGAGCAAGTCAAAATAATATGCAAAAATAATGCCCAATAATAACGACATAAATGCAGAACCTATATAAACAGAAACTGATATAAATATTAGGGCTATTAAATGAGACATTACGATTTGTTACCTTATTAATATGTAATAATTATTTAATTAACTTTATAGATAATAACGTATAAAAACTATGATGCAGGCACCAAAACCAAAAAAAATACCATACATTCTGGAACAACATAATCACTCAAGAACAGATAATTATTATTGGTTAAGAGATGACTCAAGAACTAATAAAGAAATGCTTTCATATCTGGAATCTGAAAATGAATATGCAGATCAATGGTTTAGTTCTAGAAAACCATATTCTGATGAAATAGCCGCTGAGCTAATACAACAAATACCAGATGAAGAAACCTCTTTTGGATTTACTAATAATAGAATTAAGTATTTCAATAAAATTAAAAAAAATGACCAATTGCCTCGTTACTTCAGAATGGTAAATGGAAAAGAAGAGTTGCTAATAGATGCAAACGAAAACCTAAAAAATCAGGAATATTATTCAATCCAATCTATATCCCCTTCTCCTAGTAACAAATATGTTGCTTTTAGTGAGGACAATACAGGAAGGCGAGAATTTACTATTAAAGTTCTTGATACTGAAACCATGGAGGTTCTTGCAGATTGCTTAGAATTGACATCAGGAGCTCCTATATGGTCAAAAGACAATAACTACCTAATATATTCAAAAAAAGACCCAATAACACTTATATCGGATTCAGTCTTTGTACATAAAATTGGAACAAATAGCACAGAAGATAAACTACTCTTTAAAGAGGAAGACTTAAAATTTAATATCTTCTTATCACTATCTAAATCTAAAGATTACATATATATAAATATTGATTCAACAGATGAAAATGAAATTAGATTAATAGATACAATGGAGCCTCTCGAGTCACCATTGGTCTTTATGGCTAGAACAAATAATCATTTGTACTACTTAGATCATGTCGAAGATGATAAATTTTTTGTCTTATCAAATCATAAGGCTCCAAATTTCCATGTCTTACTTTCGGACATGAAGACAAAAAATATTAAAGATATGAATGTGATAGTTCCTCACAATGATTTAATTTTTATAAATAATATTTATACGATTAGTAATCATTTAATACTTGAAGTTAGAAAAAATGGGTTGCCAGAAATTACTATTCTAGACCTTCTAACTGACTCACAATCAGATATTAAATTTGAAGATCACGCATACGATGTAGCTTTATCATCTAATAATGAGAAACAGAATTTAAAATTTAACTACACATACTCTAGTCTTACTTCTCCTGAATCAATATATAGCTATGACCTAAAAGAAAATAAATCAAATTTATTATGGCAAAAGGATATAGTTGGCTTTGATGCAACTAATTATATTGATAAGCGTCTTTTTGTAGAAGTTAGAGATGGAACCAATGTTCCTGTAATTTTTTTATCTAGGCTTGATACCAACCTTAAAGAAGCACCTATTTTATTTTATGGTTATGGTTCTTATGGTATCAATATAGATGCAACTTTTAGATCTTCGTTATTGCCGCTTATAGATAGAGGTTTTGTGTTCGCTATTATTAATATACGTGGTGGCGGAGAGATGGGCAAACATTGGTATGAAGAAGGTAGATTATTAAATAAATTGAATACCTTTAATGATTTCAATGACGTTGTAAAGTCTGTTCTTAATCAGAATATTGGGAATTCTAAAAAAGTATTTGCACGTGGAGGAAGTGCTGGCGGTCTTTTGATGGGCGCTATTATTAATTTTGAACCTACCCTTTATAGAGGAATCTTGTCCGGCGTCCCATTTGTAGATGTGCTGACTACTATGTCTGATCCAACAATACCTCTTACAACTTTTGAATATGGTGAATGGGGTAATCCAGCAAATTTAGATGAATATAATTACATCAAACAATATTCACCATATGACAATATTAACGATTACAACTATCCTTCTGTTTTTGTTACATCTAGTTTATATGACTCACAGGTTCAATATTTTGAGCCAGCAAAATATATTGCAAAATTAAGAGATCATAACCAATCAGCTAACAATATTATTATGAAGATGAATCTTATTGGTGGTCACGGGGGGTTGAGTGGAAGATTGAATCAATTCAACGAAATCTCTATGGAATATAGTTTTATTCTAAACTTAGCTGATGAAGATACCAAATATTAACGACTGTGATAAACTCAATTTTTTTATAAATAATTAGCATGAAATTTAATAGTATTTTAGAAACCGTTGGTAATACACCAAGCATCAAGATAAATAATTTAGCACCAGAAGGTATTGAGCTTTATGTTAAAGCGGAATACTTTAACCCTGCGAGCTCTGTAAAAGATAGACTTGCTTTGAGTATAATTAATGAAGCTGAAGCTAATGGCACCTTAAAACCTGGACAAACTGTAGTTGAAGCCACTAGTGGTAATACAGGTATAGGCTTAGCATTTGTTTGTGCTTCTAAGAATTATCCTTGTGTTATTACAATGCCAGAAAGTGCATCAATAGAAAGAAGAAAAATGATGCGTTTCTTAGGAGCAAAAGTGTTATTAACTCCTGCTGCTGAGGCTGGCTCTGGTGCATATAACAAAGCAAAAAAACTTGCTGATGAAAATGGTTGGTTTTATGCAAGGCAATTTGAAAATAAAGCTAATGCAAATATTCATGAAAAAACTACCGGAAATGAAATAGTTAATGATTTTAAAGATTCCGGTTTAGATTATTGGGTTTCTGGCTATGGAACTGGTGGTACATTCAGTGGTGTTGCAAGAACGCTTAGAAAAGAAATGCCTCATACTAAACTTATAATGGCTGAGCCTGATGTTGCACCTCTTCTAGTAAATGGAAATATTCAGGAAAGAACAGATGATGGAGCTCCTGCTCAATCCCACCCTGATTGGCAACCACACCCAATCCAAGGATGGACAACTGATTTTATTCCTCTCGTGCTACAAGAGTCTATTAATGAAGATTTTATAGATGAGATAGTTCCTGTTGCAGGAGCCAACGGTATTCAATGGTCTCAAAAATTAGCTGCTCATGAAGGCATCCTTACTGGTATCTCTGGTGGATCAACTTTTGCTGTTGCTATGGAAGTTGCTAACAAAGCCCCAAAAGGCTCAAAAATACTTTGTATGTTAGCTGATACTGCAGAAAGATATTTATCTAGTCTCTTGTTTGAAGATATTGAAGCCGAAATGAATGATGAGGAATTAAATCTTTTAAATTCAACGTCCTAATAAAAAGGGAGCATAGCTCCCTTTTATGATAACTTTTACTATATCAATTTGCGGTGTATATAACTTCACATTTTTCCATAGTATCGGTAACAACTTCATCTACATACTTTAGAGATTCTCTCCAAATATCTCCCCATTTTGCACCTGCATAATAGTCATCTAGAGCAGCGCCACTTTCTGCAGCAGTATTACTTACGGCTCTTACATGATACATCCCAGTCTCTTCCTTACCACCAGCTATAGGAGCAAAAACACCTATTCTCATATCATGACCTGCTTTATTCATTGCCATTTCTAATTCTGTTACCTTTTGAACATAGGCTCTAGGATTATTAAGCTTTAGTCTCCATAGTCTTTCTGATCCTGGTTTGAGATCAAATTCCTTAATGGGTTTAAAAGTAGCAGAATACATGACCTTTCTAAGTTTATTAAAGCTAGCAGATGCATTCATTGGATCATATAAGTCAGAGGCAGCTAATGCCTTTTCAACAGATGGAAAGGCGTTCCAAACAAACATTTGGCCTTTATAATCATTGCCTGACCGAGTAACGCAAACACCAGCCATATCAGCACCAATTGCTTCAAATGGACCAGTATTGTTTCTCATATAATCTACATAAGCATCTACATTTTTAGCTTTAACCATAAGAGTATTAAAGGCCCCTTCTGGTGCCCCATTTATATTAAAAGCAAAAACTAATACAAAAAATAGTTTTAATTTATTCATAATTTTTCCCTATTATTAAATTAACAATCTTTAAATATATACGTTTATGTTTATATTTAACTCACTGAAGTATATATTTTATGTATATATAAAATTTCTATAGTTATAAAAAGTTAC
>CAJQGX010000047.1 GCA_905478035.1 uncultured SAR86 cluster bacterium
CCTCCAAGTGCAACTCTAAACCCACTCATTACCTCATCAAATATTAAAACAGAGTTGTTTGATGATGTTGCCTCTCTCAATGTTTTTAAGAAGTCTGCTTGAGCTGGAACAAATCCCATATTGCCAGCTATTGGCTCAACAATAACAGCTGCAAGATCATCTTTTATCTCATTAAAGATATTTAAAAATTGTTCTTTATTATTGTATTCACAACTAAAGGTATATTTTGCTAGATCCTCAGGCACCCCAGGAGAATCAGGTAGACCAAAGGTTGCAACGCCTGAACCAGCTTTAATTAAAAGTGAGTCAACATGTCCATGATAACAACCATCAAATTTAATTATTTTATTTCTTCCTGTAAATCCTCTTGCGAGCCTTATGGTTGTCATAGTGGCCTCAGTACCTGAATTAACCATTCTTATTTTTTCAATGGAGGGCAGACACTGCTTAATTAACTTTGCTACATTTGATTCTAGACCAGTAGGAGCACCATAACTGGTTCCTAATTCAACTTGAGTTTTTATAGCCTTAACTATTTCAGGGTGAGAGTGACCCATAATCATTGGCCCCCAGGAACCAATATAATCTATGTATTCATTGCCATCAGCATCATAAAGATATGCACCAGAAGCTTTCTCAAAAAATATAGGATTGCCATTAATATTTTTGAAGGCCCGAACAGGAGAATTAACACCTCCTGGCATAAGTGTTTTGGCCTCTTCAAATAAGGCTATAGATTTCTCAATTTTATTATGTGTCAAAGGCAATTCCTTAAATTTGTTTTTCGATATGATATCAATTTAATTGAAGCTATGTATTTAATCGGTTTGAAAAATTATTTACATCATCCCAGTTTGTAAATTCATATGTATTTTTAATATCAGTAGGCCCTTTTGTTATCCACATTATTAAACGAATCATATGCTTATCAATAAAACCGTACTTTGGATAATCAATCTTGCCAGCAAATACAGCTAATCTTTTTGGCTTCCATGTCGATAAATTTAAGAATTTTTGCATGTAGGGATTGGTTTCAGGTGTATTTTTTTCAGGTTTTCTTGCTACAACATTTACAGAAAAGAAGGCGCTATCTTTGTTTTCAAGAAGTGAAGAATTTTCCTCAATAAACTTATAAAGCTCAGGTTTGTGCTTTCCATATCGTATGCTTGCACCAATAATAATTTTATCAAATTGAGTTAAATCATGCTCTTTTGCTTTAGATATATGCACAATTTTTGAAGTATCCTCGACATGAAGATTTAAAAGAATTCTTTTACAAATTTCTAGGGTTTGACCATCAGTTGTTGAGTAGATTATTAGTGCAGATTTCATAAATGTATTTTATATTGTTGTTCATTAAATTTCATGACCAACTCCAAATATAGTATATTTAAAAAATGATTAGATATTTATTTATTGCAGCCTTATTTATAAGCAACTTTTCATATGCAAATTCTATAGCTTCTGAATGTTCAAAAATAAGCTCAGATAAAGAGCGTCTTAGTTGCTATGACGAGATATTCAAAGAAGTTGACCAGGTAATACCTAATAGCGCTGAAGAGAAAATTGCTGTGGCTAAAACAGCCGAGAAAAAAACTGAGATTAATGAACCAAAAGTAAATAAAAAAATATCGAAGAATGATGATAATTTTGGACTTTCCTACCAACAGATAAAGAAAGCTCAAAAAATAGAAGATAGCGAGGCAATTCGCTCAAGAATAATTAGAGTTACTAAGCAAGTAAGCAGAAAAATTACCTTTAGACTTGAAAATGGACAGGTTTGGAAATCTGAATCAGCCCTTGGAGCAAATAAGGCAGCTCAGTTTAAAAAAGGTACCGACGTTGAGCTAGTAAAATCAAGAATGGGTGGCTACTCGATGGTTAATGCAAAAACAAATTCAAGAATAAAGATTAAAAGAGTAAAGTAGAAATGGAAGATTCTCATAAAAGGTCAATTGAGCTGACTGATTCAGCATCCTCAAGAATTATTAGTGTCTTAAAGACAGGTGAAAGCTCTAAATTCAGAGTTTTTGTTACTGGAGGAGGTTGTTCTGGCTTTCAGTATGGGTTCAAGTTTGATGATGATGAGGCATTCGATGATGATGTCATAGAATTTAATGAATTTTCGCTTTTAGTAGACTCTATGTCATATCCATACTTATATGGATCAACACTCGATTTCGTAGAGGACCTCTCGGGCGCTAAGTTTGTTATTAAAAATCCAAATGCTAAAACCACCTGTGGATGTGGAGAGTCTTTTACAGTTTAGATTGAGTAATAGACCCAAGTAGGCCTCTTATATTTTTTTCAGATGATTGAACTTTTAGAGTTTCATTGTTAATTCTTTTATATCCCATCCATGCAAAGGCCATTGATTCAATAGCAAAGATGTCATAACCAAGATCACTAGAGGTTTTTATATTCTTGTTAGCTATTTCCGATATTCTTTTAATAAGATATTTATTATTTGCGCCACCGCCACAAATTATAATCTCACTATTCTCATGACCATTTTTAACAATTGATTTAATTATTGATTGTGCTGAAAATTCCACTAAGGTGCAGAGCACATCCTCAGGCTTTTTCTTTAAAAACCTTTTAGATAACATCTTTATATTGAAAACTTCTTTACCAGTTGATTTTGGGTATCTTTTTTTAAAAAAACTATTTGTTAGCAATTGTTTTAATTCAATATTATCGACCTTGCCTTTAGCGGCAATTTTTCCACCCTTATCAAAAGCAACTCCAAGAAAGTCATTACAATAAGCATCTAAAAGCGCATTTCCAGGACCAACGTCAGTTCCCCATATATCTTTCTTATTTTTAATATATGAATAATTAGCTATCCCGCCAATATTAAGAACTACTCTTGGGCTTTTCAGCTTGAAGAATAATTGATTATGAAATTCTGGAACCAGGGGAGCACCTTCTCCACCTAATGCTATATGCATATTTCTAAAATCGCTAACAACTAGCATTCCTGTTTCTTTGGCAACAATGTTGGGGTCACCAATTTGCATAGAAAAGGGGTTTTTCTTATTTATTTCATGCCTTATTGTCTGACCCGATATCGCAACAGACGCTATTGAAGATTTTTTAGTACGGCTTAATTTAATTGCCTCATTGAGAGCCATTGAAAAAAAATATCCTAACTCTTTATTTAGGGCGCCCAAATCAGAAAGGGAGCTTTCATTTGTTTCAATAAGATTTTTTATTTTTAACCTAAGCGACTTAGGGAATTTTTTTGAATGAAAATATTCAAGAGTTATTTTTTTACCAACTTTTATTAATGAGACATCGACAGCATCATGACTTGTTCCAGTCATTGCGCCTATGAAGATATTTTTACTCATTATTTTTTGGAGAAAGCTTATTGAATTCCTCCATTGATTTTTTATTATTATTCAATAGTGTATCAAAACTTAGTTTTAAATTTTGTGGAACTGGTTCTGCTGATGGCAACTTAACTTTAATAGGATCTATTCTTTTATTTCCAATCTTAAATTCATAATGGAGATGAGGGCCAGTAGCAAGACCAGAACTTCCTACGAAACCAATTGTTTCCCCTTGAAGAACTTTCTTTCCTTTCTTTAGGCCTTTGCTGAAGTTTTCTAGATGACAATACCTGGTTGAGTATTCATTAGAGTGCTTAATAACTATCTCTTTGCCACAGCCATTTCTTTGACCAACAAAGGAGACAACTCCATCACCAGTCGTCCTTATTGGTGAGCCTCTTTTAGCGGCATAATCTACACCATTGTGAGCCCTTATTTTATGAAGCACAGGATGCATTCTATTAGGATTAAAGTGTGAGCTAATGTACGCAAAATCTAAAGGAGCTCTCAAAAAGGCCTTTTGCATATTATTTCCTTCTTCATCAAAGTATTCCTTCTTGCTTTTAGAGGTAAAAAATCTATTTGCATAATAGGTTTTGCTCTTGTTAATAAATTTAGCAAGGACTATGTCTCCATTTTTAACTTTCTCGCCTTCACTATATGGAGTTTCATAAATCACATGGAATTCATCACCCTCTCTAATATCAAATACAAAGTCAACATCCCACCCATATATGTACGCAAAATCCATAATAATTGCTTCAGGAATATCTGCATCGAGAGCAGCCTCATAAAATGAGGACTGAATAATTCCTCCTTTATAAGACTCTACTAACTCAATACTTTTAGTAATATTTTTAAATACTATTTCTGGATTTAGGCTAATTAAAATTGAGTTAATTCTATCTTTTATAATCTCAATGCTAGTCAAATTCTCACCGGAGTATTCAAAGCGCATTTTTTCTCCTGGCTTGATATTTGCAACAATGTTTTTAGAGTCTAATCTAAAAATTTTATATGCTGTATTCAAAGGAACGCCAAAGTTTTCAAAGATGATTGACAGATTCTCACCATCCTCAACCTCGTGGATTTGATATGTCTTTGTCTGTTCAAGCTCTTTAGAAAATTTTTCATTAAATTCTATTTCTTCGATAGGAAGAGCCTCAGAAGTTTCAATATCTACGTAAAGCATTAATATTAATAATATAGATAAAGCAAAAGAAATGAGAATTGCTCTTGCTGGAACTTTCTTAAAACCTATCATTGTTTCTGCCTATTATTTAAGAGTTTGGGGTAAAACTTCTTACTTATTAATTTCATAGCCATTATTTTAATCTTATAGCACTAAGTATCAACTTACCGATTCTATTCATGACCTAAAAACATTATGATAGGTATATGAGTGAAGCACTTAAACTAATTAAAAGAGGCACTGATGAGATTCTTACAGAAGCTGATCTAAAAAATAAGTTAGATTCTGGAAAGCAGTTGATCATTAAGGCGGGCTTTGATCCAACGGCGCCCGACCTTCATCTTGGGCATACTGTGCTATTAAATAAACTCAGACATTTCCAGGATCTTGGACATAAAGTTATCTTTCTGATTGGTGACTTTACTGGCCAGATTGGAGATCCATCTGGAAAAAATAAAACAAGACCTACACTTACTTCAGAAGAACTGCTTGCAAATGCTAAAACATACGAGAAGCAGGTATTCAAAATTCTTATAAAGGAATTAACAGAAGTTAAATTTAATTCTGAGTGGTGTAATAAACTTGGTGCAGATGGCTTAATTGGTTTGGCATCTAAATATAATGTTGCAAGAATGCTGGAGCGTGATGATTTTAATAAGAGATATAGCGCCAACCAAAGCATAGCAATTCACGAATTTTTATATCCTCTTGTTCAAGGTTATGATTCGGTTGCATTAAAGGCAGACGTTGAGTGTGGGGGAACAGACCAAAAATTTAACTTGCTCGTTGGAAGAGAGCTACAAAGATCTTATGATCAAGAGCCACAAGTTGTTCTCACTGTTCCTATTCTAGAGGGTCTAGATGGCACAAATAAAATGTCAAAATCTCTTAACAATTTTATAGCAATAGACGAAGAGCCAAACGATATGTTTGGAAAAGTTATGTCTATCTCAGATGAGTTGATGTGGAGGTGGTTTGAGTTGCTAAGTTTTATCTCAGAAAAAGAAATAGAAAATCTTAAAGCTAAGATGGCTGAAGGTACTAATCCTCGAGATATAAAGTTCCTTCTAGCAGAAGAACTAGTAGACAGGTTCCATTCAGAAGGAGAGGGTAAGGTTTGCAAAGAAGCCTTTCTGCAGAGATTTCAAAAAGGACAAATACCAGATGACATTTCTTCAAGATCTATTGACGTTGGAATTAATGGAATGCCTTTAGCAAATCTTCTTAAAGACTGTGAAATGACTGCAAGCACTTCTGAGGCTATGAGGCTTATCAAACAAGGAGGGGTCAAAATTGACTCCATAAAAGTAGAAGACCCTAAGCTTGTTGTGATGCAAGGACAGGAATCTATTTATCAAGTTGGCAAAAGAAAATTTTTAAAAATCAAAACATAATGAAAACTAAATTAGTTCAAATCTTTCTACTTCTATTTATTGTTGCTTGTAATCAAGACAGCCCTAATATCAAGCAAATCAGTAATATGCAGTATTTTATAGACAATGAAATTCAAGAAGGCATTTACTCTGTTGAGCCAGGCCTTCAATATTCAATTATTCAAAGCGGAGATCAAAGTACAGAATCGCCTTTGCTAGAAGATACCATTACTGCTCATTTTCATGGAACCTTAACCGATGGCTCAGTTTTCTGGAGTTCAATAGAAATGGGTGAGCCATTAACAGTTCAGTTATCAGGATTGATTGTTGGATGCCAAAAAATAATCTCTATGATGAAAACAGGCGATGAATGGAGAGTTTACATAGACCCAAGTATGGCATATGGGGACGAGGGTAGGCCTGGCATACCTTCTAATTCAATACTAATATTTGATATCGAACTACTTGATATTCAAAAAAGCTAATCGTTATTTATAACTGACAAGGCATATCCATAAACCTCAGCTACCTGATTTATAATTTTGTCTTTTGGTGTTCCTGCTCCATGTCCAGCTCTTCCTTCTACTCTAATTAGTATTGGGTTATCACAACCTTGATATTCTTGTAATTTCGCTGCAAATTTAAATGAATGAGATGGGACTACTCTATCGTCTCGCTTAGCAGTTGTTATCAATGTGGTTGGGTAGCACTCACCCTTAACAATATTATGTAAAGGCGAATATGCTAATAAATTTTCAAATTCATCCTTCTTATCAGGTGATCCATAGTCACTTTCCCATGCCCAGCCGATAGTAAACTTATGAAACCTAAGCATATCTAAAACACCAACCTGAGGTATAGCGACCTCAAATAAATTAGGATTCTGTAACATTGTAGCGGCAACTAGCAGGCCACCATTTGAGCCACCTTGAATAGCAGTTGAGGATGGCGAGCCAATTTCTCGTTCATGCAAAAATTTAGCTGAATATGCAAAATCATCAAAAACATTTTGTTTGTTAAAAAGTCTTCCGGCATCATGCCATTCATCCCCATATTCTCCACCACCTCTTAGATTAACAACAGCAACGACCCCACCCTGATTCATCCATGAGAGATAGCTTTTACTGAAACCAGGCAACCTTGAGATATTAAATCCACCATAGCCATATAAAAGTATTGGTGTATCACTATCTATCTTTAAAGATTTCTTATAACTAATATGAATGGGTATTTTTGTTCCATCCTTGGATGGAAAGAATTCAAAGTCAGATTGATAGAGGCTTGCATCATGCCCCTTAAGATCTTCTTTCCAGAAAAGTTCTTGTGACATATTTGTGAGATCAATCTTATATATTTCTCTCGGCGAGACAAAGTTTGTGAAAGAAAAATAAGATACTTTATCTTCAATTCCGCCACCAAATCCTCTAATTGTTCCTTTTCTATCTGTTTTCAACTTATTTTTATATTTTCCATCGAGTCCAAAAAAGTGGATTTCAGTAAAGGTATCAACTAAATAAGATACAACTATAGAGCTATTTAAAATATTTACACTTCCAATAGAGTTTCTGGTTTCACTAATAACTTCATTCCACACAAAGGAGCCATTTTTTATAGACAGTGAAACTATTTTTCCATTTTTGGCATTTTCAGTTGAATAAAACCAAAAAGTATCATCCTTGTTTCCTATAAAACTATAAGCACCAATCAACTCATCAATTAGAGGAATAAATTCCTTATCAGGTTCTACCTGAACATAAAGCCTGTTTCTTTCATCCGTCCCTTCTCCAATTGAAAGAAACTTTACTTTTGAATCTTTTACAATACTTAAGCCCCAACTCCATCTTGGCTTATCAGGATTTTCATAAATTATTACATCCTCTTTTTGATCAGTTCCAATTCTATGGAACATTAATTTTGGAGCAGAGTTAATATCTTTTAAGAGTTCTTCTGTTGGCTCATCATATTTTTGATAATAAAACCCAGATCCATCATTTTCCCATGATGCGCCTGAAAATTTTGCCCATTCAATTTTGTCGTTAAGAATTTCTCCAGATTGAATGTCTAATACTCTCCAGGTTCTCCAATCAGAGCCACCATCTGATAATGAATATGCCAGTAAAGATGCGTCATTACTTACGCTTGTACTTGCAAGAGAGATAGTGCCATCAGCAGAAAATTTATTTGGATCCAGCAAAACTCTTTCTTGGCAATCTTGGCAATCTTTAATCATTAATTTACTTTGCTGCAAAGAGCCATCATTGAAGTAGTAGAAAGTTTTTTTATTCACCTCATAGGGCATGCTTAGTGAGTCAGCATCCCAAATTTTTTCTAAATTTTTTGCAATCGAAGTTTTAAATTTATTCTTCTTTATAAATTTTTGTGTGAAGTTATTTTGTTGCTCAACCCATTCTTGTGACTCGTCACTAGTGAATTCTTCCATCCATCTATAATCATCTTCAATCAGATAGCCATGAACTTCTTCACTAAATGGTATTTTTTTTGAATCAGGATATACAAATTCTTCTTGTTGATTTGAGCAGCTAATCAAAAATGATATAGCTAGTATGTATATATATTTATTGTGCATAAAAATCATAATACTTTACAATTGCACCATGAATCAATTTAATCAAGCTTGGAATTTTTATTTAAGAAATTGGAAATTTTTTATTATGCTTTCTGCACCAGTTATGATGTTAGAAGTAGCAATGGCTTCAATGATAATGCCCATTCAAGGAGCAACTCAGCCTGAAGACATTCTTGATTTCTTTAACGAAAATTTAGTCTTCTTAGGGCCTATTAGTTTACTGGGAATGGTCTTAAGCATGGCATTTATGGGAGCCCTTTTTGTTGCCTATGCGTCTATTGATTCTAAAAAAGAAGTAGAGCCATTGGGTGCATTATTTGCAGGAATAAGAAAGTTCTTCCCGCTTCTTGGTGCATACTTTCTAGCTTCTATTGGTGTTTTTTTTGGAATTCTATTACTAATATTGCCAGCATTTTATGTAGCCGGGCGTCTCTGTCTTTTTCCAGCATTCATCATGCTTGAAAATAAAGGTGTCATAGATTCTTTAAAAATTTCATGGGAAAAAACAGATGAACATGGATCTATTCTCTTTGGACTTACAATCGCATTTTTTGCTTTAACTATGATCTTTGCATCTATCGCCCAAGCTTTAATAGCCCCTGGCTTAACCCAGTTAATAGTTCTAGGAATTATTGAATATGTAATAGTTATACCTTGGGGTTATGTATACTTCAGCTTGTATAAATCTTTAGCAAGATAAAAGTTAAATAAAGCATAGCAATTAATACCAACCTTTTCGTTTACAAAAAAAGACACCACTCTTATAATCCTTTCTCCGAAGATTTGCGTTGAATCTATTTTATGCAAACAACTTTGGGTCTGTAGCTCAGCTTGGTTAGAGCGCACCCCTGATAAGGGTGAGGTCGGTGGTTCGAGTCCACCCAGACCCACCA
>CAJQGX010000048.1 GCA_905478035.1 uncultured SAR86 cluster bacterium
TCCTATACGAATGATCAAAATTTAATTGATAATTTCCATAAAGGTGACCGAAGAGGAAGAGGGGCTCCATTAAATATGGTTATCACATCTACCGGAGCAGTAGCTGCTGTTGCCAAAGTAATACCGGAACTTTCTGGTAAGCTAACTGGAAATGCAATAAGAGTACCTACTCCCAATGTAAGTTTGGCAATTCTTTCTTTAGTTTTAGATAGTGAAATTAATAAAGAAGACTTAAATGATTACCTTAAATCAATGGCTTTTCATTCTAAATACAGAGAGATAATTGGTTTTGTTAATTCTCCTGAAATTGTTTCTACCGATTTTTATTCAAGTCCCTTTGCATCAATAATTGATTCACAAGCAACAATAACTAGTGGCAACAGAGCTACTCTATACTGTTGGTATGATAATGAGTATGGCTACTCTAAACAGGTTATTAATTTAACTAAGAAAATCGCTAATATTAAACTCCAAAGATTGCCTAAACCAATTAAGTAAAACTATAGAATCGTTCCCGTTTTAGATTTATAATCACCTCGTTTTTAGTTGTTTATTCATATTTAGGACGAAGCACACGTGATTAATATAAAAAAAGGTTTAGATCTCCCTATATCGGGCAAACCTTCGTCTGCAATTACAGATACTCCAACCGTTAACTCTGTCTCACTTTTATCTAATGATTTTGTTGGTATGAAGCCTACTATGCTTGTTAAAGCTGGCGATAAAGTTAAAGTTGGTTCAAAGATCTTTGAAGATAAAAAAAACACAGGTGTTTTTTTTACATCTCCTGCAAGCGGAATCATTTCTTCAATTAATAGAGGAGATAAACGTAAGTTTTTATCTGCAGTTATAGATATCGATCAAAATGAAGATTTTGTTACATTTAATTTTGAAAACAACAAAGAAAGTTTAAAAAATGTATTTATTGAATCTGGTCTGTGGAATGCATTTAGAACAAGACCTTTTAATAGAACACCTTCCGTCAATTCATCTGCAGACTCTTTGTTTATTAATTGTTGTGATACTAATCCACTATCAATAGATCCTTATGAAATTATAAGTCTAGAGAGTAAAAGTTTTGAACTAGGCCTGAATACTCTAAAGACATTTTTTGATTGTCCTATACATTTAACTTATCAAAATAGTAATTTTACTAGTGATGTAGATGGAATTAATTATCATCAATTTTCTGGTCCTCATCCTGCAGGTTTATCTAGCACTCATATTAGTGTGATAGATCCTGTTAATATTAATAAGACAGCATGGACTATTGGCTATCAAGATGTGATTTCTATTGGACATCTAATTTCAACAAATACACTAAGAACACACAAAACTATTTCTATCGGCGGTCCTTCTGCTACCGAACCTTCCTTGTTAAAAGCACGTATTGGTGGCAGCTTAGAACAGCTTACTGCAGGTAAAACTACTGAAGGAGCAAGAGTTATTTCTGGATCAATAATTTATGGCCATAAATCAGAAGGAGTTATGAGTTATTTGGGTTATTACGATAATCAAATTTCTGTAATCCCTGATGAAGCAAATGATATTTTTATGAACTGGCTTAAGCCTGGAAATGAATTACATTCAAATCTTAATGTTTTTCTATCTGCATTTAAAAAACCTTCAGAATTTATATTTAATACATCTGTTAATGGAGGTGATAGGGCAATTGTTCCTGTGTCTTCTTACGAAGAAATAATACCAATGGATATTTTAGTAACACAACTTTTAAAGTCACTGGTTGTTTCTGATATAGAAATGGCTATAGATTTAGGTATGTTAGAGTTAGCTCCTGAAGACTTAGCATTATGTTCTTATGTTTGTCCTAGCAAGTATGATTACTCATCCATATTATTAGATAATTTAAATAAATTATATTTAGAACAATGAAAATTTTAAGAAACTATATAAATTCAGTTAAACCAAACTTTATTGGTGATGGCAGACACTCTAAATGGTTTCCATTATTTGATGCTGTTGAAAATTTATTTTTCTCAACTCAAACAAAAACATCTAATCCTGTTCATGTTCGTGATGCTGTTGATATCCAAAAAGTAATGGTTACAGTTTGGTTGGCAACTTTTCCAGCTATGTTTTTTGGAATGTATAACTTAGGATCACATTCTCTTGAGTATCTAGAATCTATTAATCAAGCAAATACGGGTGATTGGCATCATTATATTGTAAGTTTTGTTGGATATGATTCTTCAAGCTTTATTGCAAAAATGTGGTTTGGTGCTGCTTATTTTATGCCTATTTACATTACTGTATTTGTAGTTGGAATAGGTTGGGAAGCTGTTTTTGCCATTGTTAGAAAACATGAAATAAATGAAGGCGCCTTTGTTTCTACAATATTATTTTCATTGAGTTGTCCACCTGACTTGCCATTATGGCAAGCCGCTATGGGTATAACTTTTGGACTTGTGATCGGCAAAGAAATTTTTGGTGGTACTGGTAAAAATTTTCTTAACCCAGCCTTAACTGGAAGGGCATTCCTTTATTTTGCATACCCATCACAGATATCAGGTGACAAGGTATGGATTGCTGGTTTAGCTGACAATAATATAGTGGCTGAAGGTTATAGTGGTGCTACAGCTCTTGGTGTTGCTGCAGAAAATGGAATGCCAGGTATTTTAAATCAATACACTTGGATGGATTCATTCTTGGGATTTGTACCAGGATCTGTTGGAGAAACCTCTGTAATTGCTATAGGTATAGGCCTGATAATTCTGTTAGTAACAAAGGTTGCCTCATATAGAATAATACTTGGTACTTTAGTTGGAATGATATTTATGTCATCTATTCTCAATATAGTTGGATCTGATACTAATCCAATGTTCTATGTTCCTTGGTATTGGCATGCAGTCATAGGTAGCTTTGCTTTTGGACTAGTATTTATGGCGACTGAACCAGTTTCTGGTTCTGGTACTAATACAGGAAGATGGATATATGGAATTGTTATTGGTATAACAGTTATTCTTATAAGAGTTATTAATCCAGCGTTCCCCGAAGGAATGATGCTAGCAATATTGTTTGCAAATTTATTAGCTCCTGTTATTGATCACATGGTAGTTATGTCTAATATTAAGAGAAGGAGGGCTTTGGCAAATGAATGATTCAGTTACTAAAACTCTAGGTGTTGCATTTGTTATATGTTTAGTTTGTTCTTTGGTTGTCTCTTTTGCTGCAGTTAATCTAAGAGATCTACAAAAAGAAAATGCAACAAATAATCAAAGTATAAAAATTTTACAAGCTGCTAAAATTTATGATTCTTCAGTTGATGTAAAGATTCAATTTAGTAAGCTTGAAATGAAATATGTTGATTTTAATTCTGGAAAAATACTAGATTCCTATGAAAATTTTGTTATAGAAGATTATGATCAGCTTAAATCTACAAGAAACCCTAATTTATCAACTTCTTTAAGTGCATCAGAGGATATAGCAATTATAAAAAATCGTGAAAATGTTGGTAAATTTTTTATTGTTAGAAATGAGGATTCATCTATTGATAAGCTAATATTGCCAATTAGGGGTTATGGTTTATGGGGAACCTTGTATGGTTATATGGCAATAGAAGAGGATTTTAATACTGTTGCAGGTCTTGAATTTTATGATCACAAAGAAACACCTGGATTAGGTGCTGAAGTTGATAATCCTAAATGGAAAGCTATGTGGCCTGGTAAAAAAATATATGAGAATGATGAAGTAAAACTTGCAGTTATGAAGGGTAAAGTAGAAACAGATGATGCTAATATTGACTATAAGGTCGATGGTTTATCTGGAGCAACTCTTACAAGCAGGGGAGTTACAAACATGATTACATATTGGTTTGGTGAGTCTGGTTACGCAAAATTATTTAAAGAGTTAAGTTATGAGTCTTAAGAAATATAAAGAAGTTATATTTAAGCCTCTTATTGAAGAAAACCCAATTACGCTTCAAATTCTCGGTATTTGTTCAGCTCTTGCAGTTACCAATAACCTCTCGGTCACTATGGTTATGTGTATAGCTTTAACAACTGTTGTATCCTTTTCAAACTTATTCATATCTTTAATAAGGAACTATATTCCAAGTAGTATTAGAATTATTGTTCAGATGACGATCATTGCCTCTCTTGTTATTGTCGTTGATGAGTTACTGAAGGCATATAGTTATGAAACTAGTAAGAAATTATCAGTTTTTGTTGGTTTGATAATTACAAATTGTATAGTCATGGGAAGAGCTGAAGCTTTTGCCATGAAAGAAAAGCCTTTATTAAGTTTTTTTGATGGTCTTGGAAATGGTCTTGGCTATAGTATTATTCTTATAGGTGTTGCAACTATCAGAGAGTTATTTGGATCTGGAACTTTATTTGGATATGAAATATTACCGTTAGTATCTAATGGTGGTTGGTATATGGGTAATAATTTACTACTTCTACCTCCTAGCTCATTTATTATTATTGGTTTATTTATTTGGGCTATAAGGGCATATAGGCCAGCTCAAGTAGAGGAAGATGACTTTACTGTATCAAAACACTCAACAGCACCTGATCTTACTAAGAGAGAATTAAATGTTTGAGCATTATTTAAATATATTCATTACTACTGTCTTTATAGAAAATATTGCCTTATCTGTTTTTCTTGGTATGTGTACCTTTATTGCTATTTCAAAGAAAATTGAAGCTGCTATGGGCCTTGGAATTGCTGTTATTGTTGTTTGTTTAATAACGGTCCCTCTAAATAATTTAATCTATAATTTTGTTTTAAGAGAGGATGCATTGGTTTGGGCTGGGATTGAAGGAACTGATTTACGATTTGTTTCATTAATTAGTTATATTGGTGTTATTGCCGCTGTTGTTCAAATCTTAGAAATGTTTCTAGATAAATATGTACCAGCTTTATATAATGCTCTTGGTGTATTCCTTCCGTTAATTACAGTGAATTGCGCTATATTGGGAGCTTCACTGTTTATGATTGAAAAAGATTTAATGTTTGGTGAAAGTGTTGTGTATGGTCTTGGTGCTGGTTTTGGCTGGGCTATGGCAATTGTTATACTTGCTGGAATAAGAGAGAAGTTAAAGTATTCTGATATTCCAGAGGGTCTTAAGGGTTTGGGTGCTACATTTATTATTGTAGGTTTAATGAGTTTTGGTTTTATGTCTTTTGGAGGAATTTCACTTTAATTAGGTTTTAATATTATGCAAATAGATTTAATACTTGGAGTTGTTGCTTTTTCTGGAATTGTTTTAGCACTCGTCGCTGTGATTATAGGTGCAAGATCACAATTGGTAAGTACTGGAGATGTTTCTATTGAAATAAATGGTGACTCAGATAATCCATTAGTTGTTCCTGCTGGATCAAAATTACTTCAAACATTAGCAGAAAATAAAATATTTTTATCATCTGCATGTGGAGGAGGTGGAACTTGTAGTCAATGTAAATGTGTCATTCTTGATGGCGGCGGTTCAATCTTACCTACTGAAGAATCTCATTTTAATTCTAAGGAAAAAAATGATGGTTGGAGACTTTCATGCCAGGTTGCTGTAAAAAATGATATGAAAATTGAAGTGCCTGAAGAAATCTTTGGTGTTAAAGAATGGGAATGCGAAGTTATCTCTAATGATAATGTAGCTACTTTTATTAAGGAGCTAGTTCTAAAACTTCCTGAAGGAGAAAATGTTGATTTTAAAGCTGGTGGTTATGTCCAGCTTGAAGCACCTGCGTATGAAATTGACTATAAGTCTTTTGATATTCAAGATGAGTATCATGGTGACTGGGATCATTTTAAAATCTGGGATAATAAAGCCGTAAACCTAGAGCCTGTTATTAGGGCTTACTCTATGGCGAATTATCCTGAAGAGAAAGGAGTCATAAAATTTAATATTAGAATTGCCTCTCCACCTCCAGGTACTGATTTCCCTCCAGGTGTTATGTCTTCATGGACATTTAACCTAAAACCAGGAGATAAAGTTAAGGTATTTGGGCCATTTGGGGAATTCTTTGCTAAAGAAACACCAAATGAAATGGTTTTTGTTGGCGGAGGTGCTGGTATGGCTCCTATGAGATCACACATCTTTGATCAATTGTTACGAATTAATACTGACAGGAAAATTACTTTTTGGTATGGAGCTAGAAGCCTTAAAGAAATGTTTTATGTAGATGAATTTAATGACCTTGCTGAACAATATGATAATTTTGAATGGCATGTAGCATTATCTGATCCTCAGGATGAAGATGATTGGGATGGAGATACAGGTTTTATCCATAATGTTTTATATGAAAATTATTTAAAAAATCATGAAGCACCAGAGGACTGTGAGTATTATATGTGTGGCCCACCTATGATGAACAAAGCTGTTATAGATTTATTGCTAAATATAGGAGTTGAACCAGAGAATATAGCGTTAGATGATTTTGGTGGTTAACTAAAAGTTGTTGAATAGGTATATTTTTTCTAAATTATTAGCTTTATCTGTAGGTCTGTTCTGTATATATCTTGCTTATAATTTCAATTCAACCAATTTATACTCAATTTCAGGCAATGCCTATGGAACAACTTGGTCTGTTTCTTCTACAGAATTTATTGCAGATCATCATGAGAAAAAAATATTAGCTATTATTGATGATGTTGATAACACTGCATCGAACTATAAATCAGACTCAGAGATAGCAATAATTAATAACAGCCCAATTAAAACTGAGCTTGTGATATCCAATGATCTTTACTCAATATTGGATGAAGCTAAATTAACATCAAATATTTTTAAAAGTTTTTATGATATTACACTTGGAAAGGTATCTAGCTCTTTGGGGTTTTCTCCAACATTTAATATAGATGTAAGTAACAACCCAAATGTAAGGACTTATATATTAAATAAATCAAATCAAACTGTTCTTAAAAGTTCTAATTTTTGGTTTGATTTATCATCAATTGCAAAAGGCTATGCTGTTCAAAAAATTCATGAATATTTAATATCTAATAATTTACCGAATCATTTAATTGATATAGGTGGAGAAGTCATTATTAATGGTTTTAACTATAAAGAACCATGGATGGTTGGAATACAAGACCCAAGCTCTTATTCAAATAAATCTATTTATGTTATCAGTAATATAAATGGTGAGATGTTATCAATTGCTACTTCTGGTGAGTATAGAAATTTTAAGATATCTCCAGATGGAACCAAACAAACTCATACTATTAATCCTAATAATCAGAAATCAATTATTAGTAATGTTTTATCAGTTACCGTCCTTGACAGCAAATCGGCTACACAAGCTGATGCTTATGCAACAGGTTTTAATGCTATGGGTGGTGAAGAGTCTATTAATCTAGCAAATAAACAAGGTATTCCTTTAATGTTAATTAATAGTAAAAATGATGAAATAGAATTACTCTTTTCTGATAAATGGTATGATTTTGTTTATGAGTGATATTTTTTTAGGTTTTATGGTTATAGCGCTGTCTTTTACAGGATTAGCACTAGGATTGATTTTGAGAAATCAACCGATAAAAGGGTCATGCGGTGGCATGGCTAACCTAGAAGAGGGTGCACCATGCCAAATATGTGGAAGAACTGATACAGAAGTCTGTGATCAGAACTGATTCATAGTATTGTCTTCGCCAGCTGCTTTTAATGCAGCCTCACCTGCAAAGTATTCTTTATGATCGTCACCCATATCAGAACCTGACATATTTTGGTGTTTAACACATGCAATTCCTTCTCTAATTTCTTTTCTCTGAACTCCAGCTACATAGCCTAGCATTCCATTATTACCAAAATACTCTTTGGCTAGATTATCTGTAGACAGTGCAGCTGTGTGATATGTTGGTAGGGTAATAAGATGATGAAATATTCCGGCTTCTCTAGCAGCATCTGCTTGGAAAGTTCTTATTTTATTATCTGCCTCAACTGCTAATTCAGATGTATCATAACTTTCATTCATTAGATCACTTCTATCATATGAAGATACATCCTGATCGTTTTCAACCATTGCATCAAAAACTTGTTGTCGGAAATTTAAAGTCCAATTGAATGATGGACTATTGTTATAGACTAGTTTTGCATTAGGTACTACTTTCTTAATTTCATCCATCATTGCCCCTATTTGACCAATATGAGGCTTTTCAGTCTCTATCCAAATCAAGTCTGCTCCATTTTGAAGACTTGTGATGGAATCTAAAATACATCTTGCTTCTCCTGTTCCAGCTTTAAATTGATATAAGTTACTAGGAAGCCTTTTTGGCCTAACAATTTTTCCATCCTGACTAATCATTACATCACCATGATTCATTGTTTCTGGTGTAACCTCTTCAACATCAAGAAATGAATTATACTGATCACCCAAATCTCCTTTTTCGCTAGTTACTGCAATTTGCTTAGTAAGACCAGCACCCAGAGAGTCTGTTCTTGCAACAATGACTCCATCATCTACACCAAGCTCAAGAAAAGCATATCTAACTGCATTAATCTTTGCTAAAAAATCTGCATGAGGCACAGTTACTTTTCCATCCTGGTGTCCACATTGTTTTTCATCAGATACCTGATTTTCAATCTGGATACAACAAGCTCCAGCCTCAATCATTTGTTTAGCCATTAAATAGGTAGCTTCTTCATTACCAAAACCAGCATCAATATCAGCTATTATTGGAACAACATGTGTTTGAAAATTATCTATTTCATTCTGGACAGTTTCTTTAGAACTCCCTTCAGCAGCATCAAGTTTTCTGTATAAACCACCAAGCTCTCTGGCATCTGCTTGACGTAAGAATTGATAAAGTTCTGCAATTAAACTAGCTACTGATGTTTTTTCATGCATTGATTGATCTGGTAGTGGGCCAAATTCAGATCGTAATGCTGCTACCATCCATCCAGATAAATATAAATATTTTCTATCAGTAGTTTTGAAATGTTTCTTAATTGAAATCATCTTTTGTTGACCTATAAAACCATGCCAACATCCCAATGACTGGGTATAGTCAGCAGTATTATTGTCATACGCATCCATATCTTTCCTCATAATACCTGCTGTATATTTTGCTATATCTATACCTGTCTTGAACTTATTTTGCATTCTCATCCGTGCAACATAATCAGGGTTGATTGCATCCCAATGAGGTGAGTTCATATCAGGTATGTTTGATGCTTTTTCTAGTTGATCTTTATGGTTTGTCATAATAATAGTCTCTGAAATTAAAATTATGTAGTGAAGTAGATAATATATAACCCAAACTGTCAATAATATTTTAAAAATCCCTATTTACAGATGTTTTAAGGTGTATTTCTATGTAGTTTTGCTACAAAAAAGCTTATAAATTAGTATTTTGATAAGAATACAGATAAACCAGTATAAGTTGATGGCATTAATGAAATAAGTTTATTTTTTGATTTATCCGATATATTAAGATTATTTATAAATTCTTTATAAGACTTCTGTGTAAGCTTAGATCCTCTCGAGAGTTGTTTAAGCTGCTCATATGCATCAGGGATACCCTCATATCGCATAAGAGTTTGTACCGCTTCTGTAAGAACTTCCCAATTAAGATCTAATTCTTTTTCTATACTTGTTAAATTTGGTGTTATTTTTGAGAGGCCTTTATTAGTTGATATTAATGCTATTGCTGAATATCCAAAACCTAAACCAATATTTCTTAAGACGGTTGAATCAGATAGATCTCTTTGATGTCTAGATTTTGTTAATTTATCTGCAAAAAAATTAAATAGTGATGATGAAATTCCAAAATTGCCTTCAGCATTTTCAAAATCAATTGGATTGACCTTATGAGGCATTGTTGATGAGCCAACTTCATTTTTGTTTAGTTTAAGTTTAAATATATCGTTTGAAATATAAATCCAACAGTCCTGAGAAAGATCAGTAAGAATATTATTAATTCTTATGACTGAATGAGATACTTCTGCAATCCAATCATGTGGCTCTATTTGTGTTGTAAATAAATTTTGCTCAACCTTAAACTGCTTTAAAAATTTCTTATTAATTTTTGGCCAATTAATAGAATCATCTACTATTTCAAAAGTATGAAAATTTCCCGTTGCTCCGCTATATTTAGCTAATGGTTTAATCATTTTTAGCAGCTTTAATTCTCTATCAAGTCTTGAGGTATAAACTTTAAATTCTTTACCCAAGGTAGAAGGGGAAGCGGCTTGACCATGGGTCCTAGCCAAGAAAGCTATCTTTGACCATTTTTTAGAATAATTCTTTAAGGTTTTATTAACTTTATTAATTTCATTTATTAATAATAAAATTCCATCCTTTGTTAAAACTGCATAGCTAAGTGAATTTATATCTTCACTTGTTAAGCCAAAATGAATTAGATGAACATATTTTTTAAGGATATTATCTTTATTAAAAAAGTCAGCAATAAAATATTCAACAGCTTTAACATCATGATTAGTGATAGATTCAATTTTCTTAATTTTAATTACATACTTATCATCAAAATTATTTTTAAACTTATTAATTTTATTAATAGATTCTTTGCTCAATGGTTTAAATGATTTAGGTAAATTTGTACAAAGAAATAGAAGCCATTCTATTTCAATTTCAAATCGTATTTTTATTAATGCTGACTCGCTAAAATTCTGTCTTAGATCAGAAATTTTATTTGCATATCTATTATCTAGTGGTGAGATGTTGTCATGATCATATTTCATTTGTTTATTTTATCATCCTTTAAATGAGCTCTAATTAAATTAAAAAGTTTCTTCAATAATTCCGCCACCTAAGCATATATCATTATCATAAAAAACTGCTGATTGACCTGGTGCAATTGCTCTAATTTTATTTTTAAAAGCTACCATGATTCTCTTTTTATCTAAACTAATCGAACATTCAACTGGTGTATGTTGATGCCTAACCTGAATAAGGCATTTCATTGGAATCTCATAGTTAATATCATTTATCCAATTAATTTTTTCTACATAAATACCAGAGTTCATTAGTAGTTGGTTATCAACACCCTGGCAGACGTGTATTTCATTGTTCTTTATATCTTTCTTAAATACATACCAAGGTAGCTCATCAGCTCCTTTAACACCTCCAATTTGCAAACCCTGTCTTTGTCCTTCAGTGTATAAAATTGACCCTTGATGTTCGCCTATTACATTTCCATTCTCATCTTTAATTTTTCCTTTTGAAAATGATATAAATCTTTTTAAGAAATCTTTTAAATTACGTTCTCCAACAAAACAAATACCTACTGAATCTTTTTTATCAGCAGTAATTAAGTTTTCTTTTAGTGCTATTTCTCTTACCTCATCCTTAGTTAAATCTGATAAAGGAAAAATACATCTTTCAAATTCATTTTCGTTAACTTCATGAAGGAAGTATGTTTGATCTTTAAATAAATCTTTAGCTCTAGCTAAGAATTTATGATTATCTTTGTTAACAATTTTCGCGTAGTGACCAGTTGCTATAAAATCAGCTCCAATATTGAATGCATAATCTAAGAAAGATTTAAATTTAATTTCCCTATTACATAATATATCTGGATTAGGTGTTCTTCCTTTTTCATGTTCACTTAAAAAATTTGTAAAAACTCTTTCCCAGTATTCGTCAGAAAAATTAGCCTTATGAAGAGGAATGTCTAGTTTGTCACAAACTGCAGATGCATCTTTAAAATCAATTTCTGAAGTACATACTTCACCTGGCTCACTTTGCCAGTTTTTCATAAAAAGACCTTTCACATCATAACCTTGCTGTTTTAATAGATATGCGGTTACAGATGAATCAACTCCACCTGACATCCCAACAACTACTGTCTTATTTTGCATCTTTCTTCTCTTTTCTAAGTGTTATATTAAATTAATAAAGAGTATAATTATGACCGATTTGGAAGCTAAAATCTTAATACAGAGGTCAATAAGTAAATGAAATTCGATAAAATTAAAGAACCAGAGTCAGGATCTAAAATATCTATAACTGATGGCAAATTAAACGTACCAAATAATCCTATAATTCCATTTATAGAAGGCGACGGTATCGGTGTTGATATTACACCTGCTATGTTAAAAGTTGTTGATACAGCAGTAAAAATTGCTTACGAAGGCGAAAGAAAAATTGAATGGATGGAAGTTTATTGTGGAGAAAAATCAACTAACGTATATACCAAAGATACCTGGCTTCCTGATGAGACTATTGAAGCATTGAAAGAATATGTAGTTAGCATAAAAGGGCCCTTAACTACGCCAATTGGTGGTGGTATAAGGTCATTGAATGTTTCATTAAGACAAATTCTTGATTTATATGTTTGCCTAAGACCTATTAGATACTTTGATGGCGTTCCATCGCCTGTTAAAAGACCACAAGATACAGATATGATTATTTTTAGAGAAAATTCTGAGGATATTTATTCTGGTATTGAATTTAAGGCTGAGTCGGATGAATCTAAGAAAGTAGTTGAGATTCTTAAAAAAGAATTTGGTATTGATCAAATCCGCTTTCCAGATACTGTTGGTATTGGTGTTAAACCAATTTCTAAAGAAGGTACTGAAAGGTTAGTAAAAAAAGCTATAGATTATGCTATTGATAATGACAGATCCTCTGTAACACTTGTTCATAAAGGTAATATTATGAAATATACCGAAGGTGCTTTTAGGGATTGGGGTTATGAAGTATCAAAAACTGATTATCAAGCAGAAGATCTAGATGGAGGACCTTGGCAAGTTATTAAAAATCCGAATAATGGTAAATCTATAATTATTAATGACGTTATATGTGACGCATTCCTACAACAAATTCTTTTAAGACCAACAGATTATGATGTTATTGCAACTATGAATCTTAATGGTGATTATATTTCAGACGCACTAGCAGCTTGTGTAGGTGGTATTGGTATAGCACCAGGCGCAAATCTTTCTGATGACTATGCTGTATTTGAAGCTACTCATGGAACAGCTCCAAAATATGCTGGCCAGGATAAAGTTAATCCAGGAAGCCTTATCCTTTCTGCTGAAATGATGCTAAGGCATATGGGATGGGTAGAGGCAGCAGATTTAATCATTAGCTCAATGGAAAGAACAATTGGTGCTAAAAAAGTTACTTATGACTTTGAGCGTATGATGGAAGGGGCTGATCTCGTTTCATGTTCTGGATTTGCTGATGAGATGATTAAAAGAATGTAATGATTAAGCTTTCTATAGAAGAAATAGATAATGAAAATGATTATGGTTCATCTGTATTAGAAAAAGAACCTGAAGTTAAAGAGCCTCCTTTATATCAGGTTATTTTATTAAATGATGACTATACTCCTATGGAGTTTGTAGTTTATGTCTTACAAACTGTTTTTAATCATACCCACGAGCAATCAACAAAAATAATGATGGCTGTCCATACAAAAGGTATGGGGGTATGTGGTATATTTTCTAAAGAGATCGCTGAGATGATGTCATATGAAGTTAATGAAATGGCAAAACATCACAACCATCCACTTTTAAGTGAAATAGAACCATTAACGGATTAGTATGTTTAGTAAAGATTTAGAAATTTCAATTGCTAGCTTGTTTGATCAAGCTCAAGAGATAAATATTCAATATCTAACTGTTGAGCATTTATTTTTGATGATTCTCAATGACTATAATGTAAAAGATTTTATAGAATCAAAAGATATTCAAGTTCAATCGCTAAAAGATAGTCTTAATGATCATCTTAAACAAACTAGCATTATGCGAACTGATGCACAAAAAGCTGTTCAACCAACACTTGGTTTTCAAAGAGTTCTACAAAGAGCAGTCTTTCATATTCAATCCTCAGGTAAGGGAGTTGTAAAACCTATAAACATTCTAGTAGCAATTTTTTCTGAAAAAGAATCTCATTCAGTTTACTTACTCAATAAAAATAATATAAATCGTCTTGATGTTGTTACTCATATTTCCCATGGTAGTCCTGAAAAGACAACTATTGAAACTAATTCAAAAGATGAAGAGGTAGAAACGGATGCCCCTAAAGAAAAAAAGGAAAGTAATTATCTTATAAATCTTAATAAGCAGGTTCAAGAAGGCAAGATTGATAAACTTGTTGGGAGAAGTAGAGAAGTTGAAAGAATAATACAAATATTATCTCGTAGAACAAAAAATAACCCTCTATTGGTTGGTGAATCAGGAGTAGGGAAGACAGCTATTGCAGAAGGATTAGCTTATTTAATAACAAGTAGTAATGTTCCAAAGATTTTAGCTAATTCAACAATATATTCTCTTGATATCGCAGCTTTAATAGCTGGAACAAAATATAGAGGAGACTTTGAAAAACGTCTTAAAGAAGTTCTAAAATTTTTAGATAACGAAGATAAGCCTGTATTATTTATAGATGAAATTCATACAATTATTGGTGCTGGTTCTGCTTCTGGAGGGTCTTTGGATGTTTCCAATCTCCTTAAGCCTGCACTAGGTAAGGGTCAGATTAGATGTATCGGTTCTACAACTTTTCAAGAGTACAGAGGTATATTTGATCAAAACCAAGCTTTATCCAGAAGATTCCAAAAAGTTGATGTTTTAGAGCCTAATTACGATGAATGTATTGAAATTCTTGATGGTATTAAAGATGTTTATGAAGAGTACCATAATGTTAATTATTCAAATGAGGCAATAAAAACATCAATTGATTTATCTTCTAAATATATCAATGACAGATTTCTTCCTGATAAAGCTATAGATGTTATCGATGAGACAGGAGCTATGCTTAACATTAGTAGAAAAAACTCAAAAAAAATTACTGTGAATCAATCTGATATTGAAAAAACTATTTCAAAGATTACAAAAATACCAGAACAAAGTATTACAGCAGCTGATAAGAAGAATCTCAAAAATATTGAAGAAAGTCTCAAGCGTGTAATTTTTGGTCAAGATGTGGCTGTAGAAACATTAGCAAATGCAATAAAGCTATCTCGAGTAGGATTAAGAGATGACAATAAAACAATAGGCTCATTTTTATTTACCGGACCAACTGGGGTGGGCAAGACCGAAATATCTAATCAACTTTCAGAAATTATGGGTATAGACCTAGTTCGTTTTGATATGAGTGAGTATATGGAAAGACATACCGTTTCAAGACTTATAGGAGCACCTCCAGGATATGTTGGATTTGATCAAGGCGGTCTTTTAACAGAAGCAGTTGTTAAGTCACCACATTGTGTTTTGCTGCTTGATGAAATTGAAAAAGCTCACCCAGATATATTTAATATATTGCTGCAAGTAATGGATGCCGGTGTATTAACAGATAATAATGGAAGAAAAGCTGATTTCAGGAATGTTATATTAATAATGACAACTAATATTGGTGCCGAATTATTAGGCAGAAGAAATATTGGTTTTAGTACTTCATCAAATGAATCTGATGCAATGAATTCATTGAATAAACTATTTTCACCTGAATTCAGGAACAGGCTAGATGAAATTATACAATTTAACTACTTAGATAAAACTATCATATTATCTATTGTCGATAAGTTCTTAACAAAACTTCAAGCTCAACTTGATAAAAGAAATGTTGAAATAATAGTTTCAGATAATGTTATTGATTGGATAGCTGATAATGGTTATGACAAAGAAATGGGTGCAAGACCAATGGAACGGTTTATTTCAAAAAATATCAAAAAACCCTTAGTTGATAAATTACTATTTGGAAACTTAAAATCAGGCGGACAAATTAATCTTGATATTAAAAATGGAAATTTGAAATTTAGTGAAGTAAAAAAGAAGGTAAAAGCTTAGCTTATCTTCCTCTAAAGGTTATTCTTCCTACAGTTAAATCATAAGGTGTCATCTCAACCTTAACTTTATCACCAGTTAATATACGAATGTAATGCTTGCGCATTTTTCCAGATATATGAGCTGTAATTACATGATCATTTTCAAGTTTTACTTTAAATTTAGTATTAGGGAGTGTTTCAATCACTTCACCTTCAAACTCTAATGCATCTTCTTTTGACATGTGCATATTTTAAACTATATTTCTTCCAATAGGGGGTTCATATAGTTATATAATTATTAATATAAATTCAATACAGGACATTATTATTATGATTATCAACCCAGGTGAAATTAAGTTAGATGAAGCATTAAATATATGCAAAGAAGCTTTAAAAAAGGGAAGAGAATTAAACTTAATGCCATTAACTGTTACTGTAGTTGATGTAGCAGGTGTTGTAAGAGCATCATTATCTGAAGAGGGTTCAGGATTAATAAGGTCTGATATTGCTTATGCTAAAGCATGGACATGTTTAGCATTTAATGTTTCGTCTAATACATTAAGAGATGTATTTGAAGGTCAACCAAGATTGGCACCAGCTGTAACTGGAATGCAAACAATGGCAGGGGGTAAACTTGTTCCAACACCTGGTGGAATGCTTATCCAAAAAGATGGAAAAAATATTGGCGCCGTTGGTGTAACCGGTGATGTGTCTGATCAAGATGAAATTTGTGCTATTGCTGGTATTGAGTCTGCTAATTTAGTTCCAGGCCATAAATCTAAATAGTTTGCACATAAAGTATTTAGTAGATTTAAAGT
>CAJQGX010000049.1 GCA_905478035.1 uncultured SAR86 cluster bacterium
AACATAATATATATTATGCGAAGTGATGTGTGTATTTAGATATGAATATGTCTCCAATACCCTGTTCTTGAGCTTTTACAAATTTTAGATATTATTAGCAGATGGATATTTTTAAGATAATTTCATCATTTATAAAAATAAGATTACATAACATCGGTTCTGCATTATTTAAGACAGCAACTGCTTATAGTGTCGGTGCATTCGCAACAATTCAGCTCTCTAGTATAGTTGTCGATAATGTATCTGTTGATAATATTCTTGGTATGAGCTCAGAGTCATTAATGCAAATATTATTTATATTATTGATAGCAGGATTCCCCTTTTCGTTGATTGCTACTTTTATATTTAGAAAAAAGAATATTATTGGTAATGAGTTAAAAGATTATGAATCCCTCAAACAATTAGTATCCAATAAAAAGCCAAAAATTGGCATAATGCCATTTGAAAATCTTAATGATGATAAAGAATCAGCCTTTCTAGTAGATGGCATAGTTGAAGACCTGATTACAGAATTATCTATGGTGAAAGAAATTTCCGTAGCGACAAGAAAAACATGTTTTGGTTTCAGGGATAAAGATTACTCTAGCCAGGTATTTAAAGATGAATGGGGTTTTGATTATGTTGTATCTGGAAGCATTAGATCATCAAATAACAGATTAAGAATATCTGTTGAACTAAGTGATATGGTTGACGATGAGGTTATATGGAGCAGTAAATACGATAAAGTTAAAACAGATATTTTTAACTTACAAGATGAAATAGTCACACAGATTATTTATTCCGTTATTGGTGAAATAGAAATTACGAGTTTAAAAAGAGCACATAGAAAACCCACTGAAAGCATGACCTCTTATGAGTACACACTTAAAGGTAGAGCACTTAATCAAAAATTTGAAAAAGAAGCTAATGCTGAGGCTTTAAAAATGCTTGATGCAGCCATTGAGGCTGATGCATTAAACCCCCTTCCTCACTCTTGGAAAGCATGTACACTTGGCCAATCTATGTTCTTGGGTTTTAAAAAGAAAGAAGATGTTATGCCTGAGATGCTTCAATCTCTTAGTAAGGCTAATGAATTAAATGATAATGATTGGAATACAAATAGAATTTTAGCTGAAGCCAACCTGACCATGGATGACTTCGAGCAAACAAAATTTTATGCAACTAAAGCATATAGAGCCAATCCAAGTAATCCACATGTTTTATCTATTTATGGAGAGTCGCTATTAAGAAATGGTGATATAGATACAGCAATTAAAATATTTGAAAAGATGCATGAGCTTGAGCCAATTGTTGCAAGTGATGTAAATTCAGATAGACCAATACAAACCATAATGTTTGCTTACTATTTAAATGGTAATTTAGATAAATGTAAGGAGTTGTTTGATAAAGTTGAGAATTTTAATACTAAAGCTTGGCTATCATTGATTGATTTACATATTGATAATAAAAAGAATTATAAAAATGAAACCTGGTATGAGATGGGCTTGAAAAAGTTTAAAGATGTTAACTGGAAAGAAGAAATTAAAACCTTCCATCTTGGTGACAAAAATATAGTAAACAGATTACAGAATACATCGAACGTATTAGGTTAATTTTATTTACGAATAATATTCATACCTTCAAGCTTTTGATCTCTTTCTGGATCTGAATATATTTCTTTTTCATATATTTCATGCTCAAACCATTTTATAAACTCTTTAGATCTATTAATTTTCATGAAATTCCATACACTTTTACCCTGCTCTGTCTTCATAACACCCAATCTTAGTGCTGAAATTCTAGATTTTAGATGAGAGTCATCAACAAACCCTTTCTGCACTTTGTCATAGACATCAAATACATCTACAAGACATGTCATTACAAAGTGATTAATTCTCCATCTATCGGTATGAGTTAAGTCATCAGAAGCCCAGTCTTTTGCTAGAAAATTTGAAAATTCTTGATCTTTGGTTGTTTGAAAAAATCTGTCATATTGCCTTTGTGTTAACGAATGACCAAATTGAGCTTTTGTAATTTCATTTTGTTGATGTATCTGTATACCAAGATATATAACCGATACAACTACACCAAAGGCAGCTATTACTTGAACAATTAAAACAACAGTTTCTGAATTCATATGCTAGATCCTAATTCCAGTTTAGTATAATTTTACCAGCTTTACCTGAGTTCATTAAATCAAAACCTTCCTGAAAATCAGTGTAGTTCAAGCGATGAGTTATAACCTTTCCTATATCTAAACCAGATTCAATCATAACTGACATTTTGTACCATGTTTCATACATTTCACGACCGTATATACCTTTTAATGTCAGCATATTAAAAATAACAAGACTCCAATCTATTGCCATTTCTTCTGATGGAATACCTAGAATCCCAACCTTTCCACCATGACACATATTTGCTAATAAGTCTCTGAATGCTGATGGGTTGCCAGACATCTCCAAACCAACATCAAACCCTTCAGTCATCCCTAAATTTTTTTGAACATCGGCTAGTTGTTCATTTCTTACATCTATAGTGTGTGTTGCTCCTAATGTCTCTGCTAAAGAAAGACGATAAGGATTTATATCAGTTATTACAACATGACGAGCACCTGCATGTTTACATACTGCAGCTGCCATGGCGCCTATTGGCCCAGCACCAGTAATAAGGACATCTTCACCAAGTAAATCAAACTGAAGAGCTGTGTGAACTGCATTTCCTAAAGGATCAAATAAGGATGCTACATCCAAATCAATAGATGGTTTATGCACCCAGACATTAGACATTGGCAAAGAAAGGTATTCTGCAAAAGCACCATTTCTATCTACCCCAACACCACTATTATCAGCACATAGATGACGTCTTCCAGCAAGACAATTTCTGCATCTTCCACAAACGACATGCCCTTCTCCTGAAACAATTTGACCAATTGAGAAATCATTAACATTAGATCCAATTTCTACAATCACACCTACAAACTCATGGCCTATAGTCATTGGTGTTGTGATGTTATCTTGTGCCCATTTGTCCCAGTTATAAATATGAAGATCAGTACCACAAATAGCAGTTCTTTTAATTTTAATTAGGACATCATTAATACCTATCTCTGGCATAGCAACATCCTCAAGCCAAAGGCCTGGTAATGCTTCTTTTTTTATTAATGCTTTCATAGAATTTTATCCTTAGCTAATGCAAATGAATGAAGAGCAGAATCTAAATCTTCTTTTGAGAATGATGCTGACATTTGAGTTCTTATTCGTGCCATTCCTTTTGCTACAACTGGATATGAAAAAGCAATCACATAAACACCATTATTTAACATTTCTGCAGCAAATTTTGCTGCCAACGAAGCATCACCTATCATTATTGGAATGATTGGGTGTTCTCCTGGAAGTAAATTAAAGCCAAGGTTCTCTAAGCCTTTACGAAAATATTTAGTATTTTCTTTAAGTTTTGTCTGGAGATTAATTGAAGTTTCAACCAAATCAATAGCTTTGATTGCTCCAGCCACTACTGGTGGAGCAACTGTGTTGGAAAATAGATATGGTCTTGATCTTTGACGAAGCAGATTAACAATTTCACTATGAGCACTTGTATAGCCCCCACTCGCTCCTCCTAGTGCCTTTCCAAGCGTTCCTGTAATAATATCAACCTTGTCCATACATTTATGATATTCGTGAGTTCCTCGGCCTGTATCTCCTATGAATCCTGTTGCATGGCAATCATCAAAGTGCACTAATGCATCATATTTTTCAGCAAGTTCACAAATTTTATCAAGTTTTGCAATCGTTCCATCCATTGAGAAAACGCCATCAGTTGTTATTAATTTGTAACGAGCTCCATTTAAAACAGCTGCTTTTAATTGAATCTCTAGATCATCCATATCATTATTTTTATAGCGAAAACGAGATGCTTTGCAAAGTCTAATGCCGTCTATAATGCTGGCATGATTAAGCGAATCAGATATCACCGCATCGTCACTACTTAAAATAGTCTCATACAGACCAGCATTTGCATCAAAACATGATGGGTAAAGTATAGTGTCTTCCATACCAACGAATTTACTTAATTTATTTTCTAATTCTTTATGTAAAGTTTGAGTCCCGCAAATAAATCTAACTGAGGCCATTCCATAACCCCAATCATCTAAGCCTTTTTTTGCTGCATCTTTTATATAACGGTTCTCAGCAAGACCTAGATAGTTATTAGCACAAAGATTAATTAAATTATTTATCTCTATCGTATTTACGATTGAGCCCTGAGGAGTAGTTATTTCCCGCTCAGTTTTATACAAGCCATCATCATAAATTTGATTAAGTTGATTTGCTAAGTGAGTTTTAAAATTACCATACATAATTAATTGCCTTCTTTAACAGTCTTCATTGAATTAAAAAATTTATTTAGATATAAATTCATTAACCTCTTTTAAAAATCTATCAAATGATGGTTGATGGTTATACATCATATGCCCTGCTTCAAATTCAGAAAAAACAACCCTACTCATATCAACTGAATTATCATTCATAAAATTTTCAGCTGTAAAACATGGAGTTGCAAGATCGTAAAGTCCACATGATACATAAACTTTAAAATCTTTATTATATCTTTGCGCTCTAGCTATATGAGGAACAGTATTAACATAACCAAAATCATTACCTTTCCATTTTTGAGGGTGTTTCCAACTTAAATAAACATCTGAGTCACCACTTTGATATAACATTTTCATTTCAACACCTATCTCGGCAAACCAAGTGTGCATAGCTGTAACATATGCAGACATAAAACCTTCACTAGATACATCTGTATCTGAATTTTGACCACCAGAAATATAATCAGATGTCTTGTATCTTGAATCAAGCCTGCCTACAGAATAACCCTCGTCTCTGAGAAGCTCTTTTCTAAAACTTGACGGATCGATTCTTAGATTAAAATCTTCAACAAATCTTTTAGATAGACCAGTAAAAGATACATATTCATTAATTAAATTTTC
>CAJQGX010000050.1 GCA_905478035.1 uncultured SAR86 cluster bacterium
TAGGTTATGGTGGCACATTAGTAACTTATGGAGTTTTATCAGGCAAGCCTGCTAGTCTTAACACAGGAAAAGTTATTTTTAATGACACTCGCCTGCGTGGCTTCTGGCTTTATAAGTGGTATCAGACGGCAACTATGCAGGATAAACAAGAAGCTTTTGGGCAGGTAATTCCTTTGATCGTAAATGGCACCTTAAAAGCTAACATTGATTCTCGCTTTACAGTTGATCAAATTGAGCAAGCTGTCACCCGTGCATGGGAAGGCGGCAGAAATGGCAAGGTGCTTATAGTTCCAAGCCCAATTGAGTAATAGGATACACTAATTAATATGGAACCAAATTTTGCAGCATTTCAACTAATAGGACAAATCGCTCTAGGAATAATTGGTTTTTCTGCAATATTAATTGGCCTAAGCAGAACCTCTGAAGGGTTTTCAGATCCAGATAATTTTAGAGTACAGCTATTAACCTATTCTGCTTTTGGCGCCATGTTTGGTTCTATTATTCCATTTGCTATATTTAGTGGTGAAAATTTTGAAGCTGCCTGGTTAATGTGTTTTTGGGTTATGAGTATTTACTCTGTAATAGGGTTAATAATATTCCCAAGAAAAATGCTTCATCTTCGATCTTTAGGGCATAAAGATATTTTTCCAATTAAATTATATTTATTTCAAACAGGGATTCTCTCAACTATATTTGTACTCTCATTATTAATGATAGTTAATAACTTTTATGAACCATCACAAATATATATTATTTGTTTAATGCTTTTTCTAGTTCAGAGTTCTGTAGCTTTTATTAGGACTATGTTTTTTAGGGTAAGCTAATCGAATTGAGATTTATAAGAATTTATTTTTAGTTCTGTCGTTGTTTAAAATGATCGTTAACCCTAAGATTGCTGGCCAGCCACCCAAGATAAATTCAAAAATAAATATTTGGTTATAACTTGTACCGTGAACGTAAATAGCAATTAAGTTAAATATTGCAGCTCCAATATAAATTATTGCAACTGAAAAAAACCAAATTGGGTTTAAGGTAATCACACCTAAAACCATAAATAAGAATGTTGCAACAAAAAAGGATGTGAAATCTCTTAGTAAAGCATTTTGTGCAGCTTGTGATAATTCATTTAATACAAATCCAAAATCAGCAGCCGCACTAATTGGTGTAAAAATCCACCCAAGTGCTGAGCCTAATACTAGGTAGGCATATAAAATACCTAAAAACCTAATAATAAAGGTATAACTTCTTTGAACAGAAACAAGAGAATAAAAGAAATAACCACCTAAAAACCCAGCTACACAATGCAGTATCTTACCTATGATGCTTCTATTACCACCTAATAGTTGTGTTTGAAATAAGAGTTCAACCATCAAAAATAATGCCATTCCAATGGCAACAGCTCCCGCAACTGCAAATAGATACTTTCCACTATAAGAACTGTATTTAGAAATTAACCCAGCAACTGAGAAAGCTATACCAAAACCAATAATAACTACAGCATATAAAGCAATTCCCAGTCTTTGAAAATCAAACAGAATGACTTCAATCCAAGTAATAAATCCTACAGGCATATCAGCAGATGCTAGCCAAATTAGATTTGATATCGATGATATAGGAGTAATCAACATTACTGTAAATAATGCTGCAGATAATATGGCAAATGGGTACTTTGCTATATTCATTATTCTTTAGGCAAAACTTTAATTAATTTACCTTTAGGCCCATCAGTCAGTAAATAAATAACCCCACTTGGAGAAGATTGTATATTCCTTAATCTTGAATTTAATTCAGAAAATAGACTTTCCTGAATATTATTTTTATCTATAAAAGTAACTTTTTTTACATCTTTAGAAACCAATGCTGTTACTAAAAAGGTATCCTTCAATTCAGGATATATATCACCCTCATAATAGATCATATCTGAAGGAGCAATGGATGGCGTCCAATGAAGTAGAGGCTGTTCCATGCCATTTTTTTCTGTAAAAGGGCTTATGATTGCACCAGAATAGTCTATCCCATATGTAATAGCTGGCCAGCCATAATTTAATGCTGGCTCTACAAGATTCATTTCATCACCACCTCTTGGGCCATGCTCATGCTCATAAACATCTCCAGATGAGGTTACAACCAAGCCTTGCATATTTCTGTGACCATAAGAATAGATTTCAGGAAGAGCATTCTTTGTATCTAAAAAAGGGTTGTCTAATGGTATGGAGCCATCTTTGTTAATTCTTATAATTTTCCCAAAATGGTTATCTAAGGTTTGAGCTTGTTCACGATGGTCAAACCCATCACCGCTAGCTAATAAAATAGTGCCGTCATCTAAAAAAGCAATTTTTGCAGCTAAATGAACTGGTGATCTTCTTGGTGCCTTGGCTTCAAATATAATCTTTGAATTAATTAATGAATTTTCTTTCAGTTCAGCTGATGACAAAAACAATGTTGATTTTCCATTTGCATCTTTAGCTGAATAGCTAAAATAAATCATATTATTTGATTTAAATTCAGGGTCAAGAACTACCTCTGATAGTCCTCCCTGACCTCCATATTGAACACTAGGAACATTATTAATATTAGTTATAGACTTATCTGATAAAGTAGCAATTTTTAATTTTCCAGGCATTTCAGTATATAAAACTTTATCTTCGCTTAAAAACACTATGCTCCAGGCATCATCTAAGTTGTCTAGGATAGTTTCATATTTATAGTCTGAAAGTACCGTACTAGAAAAAAATAATATACTTAAAATAACTTTTGTTTTCATATTGCCCTGTTGTTATTAGCTTGCTTAATTATATACATAGTCTTTATTTTAACTACAATGTTAGTACACAAAAAATCAATCAATTCTATGG
>CAJQGX010000051.1 GCA_905478035.1 uncultured SAR86 cluster bacterium
AGGTAAGTATATTTTTACAATCCTTTACAAAAATTCCATTTTCAGATCTAAGGCTTGCAATCAAAAAACTCATTGCAATTCTATGATCACCAAAGGAATCAATTTCAGGCCTTCCAGTAATATCATTCTCTTCGCCTTGAATTTTAATACCATCTTCAAATAGTTCATGTTTGATTTTTATTTGAGATAATCCATCAGAAATAGCTGCTAGGCGATCAGACTCTTTTACTCTTAGCTCTGCAGCATCTTTAATAGTTGATGATCCGTTAGCAAAAGAAGCAGCAATGCTTAAAATGGGTATCTCATCAATAATATTAGGAATGATGTCACCCCCTATATCAATTCCTTTAAGTTTAGAGGACTTCACAGACACATCTCCAACTTCTTCATTACAAACAATTGATTGATTAATTATTTCTATTTCGCCACCCATGGATTGAAGTACTTTAATTAATCCCGACCTGGTTGGGTTAAGGCCAACATTCTTAATAAGCATATTTGATTCTTTTGCAATTAGACCTGCAACAATCAAAAATGCAGCTGATGAAAAATCACCAACAACCTCATAAGAAGTTTTGTTTATTAGTTTTGAACTTTGAAGCACAATGCTGTTATCAAAACCTTTTTTTGTTTGCTCAATGCTTCCACCAAAATAGCTAATCATTCTTTCTGTATGATTTCTAGTCGGATGCTTTTCAATAACAGTAACTTTTTTATTTGCAGCTAAAGCAGCTAGTATTATTGAAGATTTAACTTGAGCACTTGCTACTGGCATATCATAAAGAAAGTTATCCTTAATATTTCCTTTTTGGATTTGTATAGGAGGAGTTCCTTCTGAGCATTCAACATTGGCTCCCATCTCATTTAGTGGATTAGCTACTCTTAGCATAGGCCTTTTAGATAAAGACTCATCGCCAACAAGTGTAGTTCGAATATTTAAACTGGAAATTAAACCCATTAATAATCTTATTCCCGTTCCAGAGTTACCTAAATCAACACTCGATTTAGGAGATATGAAGGGTACATCTCTTTTAGAAATATATGCATTAGTTCCATTAATCTTTATTGATGAGCCTATTTGATTCAAAGCCATTGCAGTAGATTTGGGATCTTCTCCATTAAGGAAGCCTTTAATGGAAATATCTTCATTAACTAGAGAGCCTATAATCACAATTCTCTGAGAGATTGATTTATCACCAGGACATAAGACTTCACCTGATAGGGCTGAGTTACTTTTTGCTAAAAGATTCAAAAGCTATCTTCTTTATAACTTTTAATATCTTCTAACTCTTTCTTTAATAGATCAGAATGAGAAAATACCTCAGGAAGTTCTTTTGTCTTTGTTATTAACTCTAGTAGGTTATTAATTGAGAGCTGGAAACTTGCTAAAGATTTAATAATATTTTTATCATTTAACTCAAAAATATCTCTCCACATTTCTGGGTTAGAGCCACTAAGCCTAATAAATTCTTTTAAGCCGCCCCCAACATTATCTTTAACATCTTTTGAAGACAATCTAATAGAATCAATTAAGGCATATGAAATTAAATGAGGAAGATGGCTTGTCATGGCAAACATCAAATCATGATCTTTTACAGACATCTCAGAAACTCTCATCTGTAAAACAAATTTCCAAAAATCTTCAAGCCTTTGGGTGTGTTTTTTATCAGCATTGAAAGGGTTGCATATTACTGTTTTCTTGCCAGTGAATAAATTTTCATCCCCACTTGATATTCCAGATTTATCAGAACCAGCAATGGGATGAGATAAAACTATATTGGTAACATCTTTATACAATAGATGGTTCTTAACACTAGAGGTATCTGTAATAGTTGTCTGTGTATTCCAAAGCTGTTGAATGTTATTAATTATATCCTTTGTAGCTTCAGGGCTTACTGCTATAACAATAAGATCTACATAAGAGGTTATTTCTTTATTATTAATTGTAACTAAAGAATTAAAACTGTTATCAATAATTTTATTATCTGATGCATATTGAAGACTTTTATCATCAATATCAAAACCATGAACTTTTATACCTTTTTCTTTGGAGGCTTTTGCAATAGATGATCCAATTAATCCAAGTCCAATGACTAGTATTTCTTTAATATTAGTATTCATAAAAGCTGGCCAAGTTTTAACAAGAAATAATCATTCTCTTCTTTGGTGCCGACTGTCACTCTTATAAATTCAGGCATATCATATAGAGCAATTGGACGGACAATAACACCTTCTTTCATTAAATTTATAAATAATTCATCAGCTTGAAAATCACCTTTAAATGAAATGAAATTTCCATGAGAAGGAATGCATTCCAATCCCATTTCAATTAATCTGGTCATTAAATAGCTTCTTTGCTGAGAATTTAATTCAATGCTCTTATTGATATGTTCATGGTCAAGAATTGCTAAACATGCAGCATTTTGAGCAATAGCATTGGAATTAAAAGGTTGTCTTATTTTATTTAATACTCCGATTAAATCTTTACTAGCCAAACCATAACCAATTCTGAGACTAGCTAAACCCTGAATCTTTGAAAAAGTTTTTGTAATTAATAAGTTATTATATTTATCTAAAAGTTCATTTATCTTGATGTAATCCTTCTCTGTTACATACTCAAAATATGCTAAATCTAGAATTACCAGAACAGATGCTGGAATGCTATTCATCAAAGACATAAACTCTTGATGCGTATTGTATGTTCCTGTGGGATTATTTGGGTTTGCAATAAAACAAACTCTTGTTGAGTCTTCAAGGTATCTTGGAAATTCATTAAGAGCATGTTTCCAATTATTGGTTGGAACTTCAATAATCTTTGAGCCACTAGACTGAGTTACTATCTTATATACAGCAAATGCATGCTTTGACATTAGGGCGCTAGAATCTTTATTTAAAAAAGCCCTTGCAGCTAACTCAAGAACTTCATTAGAGCCATTGCCTATAATTATATTTTCAGGATTAAGTAACTCGTGATTTGCTATCAATGCTTTTAATTTCTTTGAATCTCCATCTGGATAAAGATGCAAATCATCATTATGACTTTTTAATGCTTTTACAGCTTCTGGTGATGGACCAAGTGGATTTTCATTGCTAGCAAGCTTAACAACTTTTTCTGGTTTATATTCTGCAACTACTTCATCAATTGACCTTCCTGGTTCATATGGGTGGAGGTCTGGAATACCTTTATTTAAATGGTCAAAGAGATTGCTCATATATGTTGAGGATACGAACCAAGAACTCTAACTAAAGATCCTGTTGACCTTACCTCTTTAATAGCTAACTTTAACTTATTATCAAACTGATGACCTTCGCAATCAACAAA
>CAJQGX010000052.1 GCA_905478035.1 uncultured SAR86 cluster bacterium
CAATTTTTGCAAATTCTTCTTTGTAATCAAAACCATTTTCCATAGGGTTTGATTTTTCATCGTGCTGATGAAGAATATTAAGATTTAAGTTATTTGGCCACCAATCACGAACAGATGTACTACTTTCGCTACTATTAGTAGTTGCAGCCCCATGCATAACCGGACATTTACCTTGTATTTCGTTACTCATTTTTCCTCCAAAGAATTGTGCTTAGTATTGAGTTAATTATACTTTAACTAATTTTTATATATTGATAAATATACTATTAATGTACTTTATGTTCGATTAAAATATACATAAATGTTTTCTATCAAGCAATTAAATTATGCACTTGCAGTCGCCAAAAGATTACACTTTAAAAAAGCAGCCGATGATTGTTTTGTATCTCCTTCTACTCTAAGTAATGCTATTACAGAACTAGAAAATCAAATAGGTTTTAAAGTTTTTGAAAGAACAAATAAGAAAGTTATAGTCACTAATCTCGGTTTAGAGCTCCTTGAAAAAGCTGAAACAATTCAATTTCATATCGAAGATATAAAAAAACTTGGTGAAGAACAAAAAGCCCCACTAAGCTCTCCATTAACTATTGGAATTATTCCAACCATAGGTCCATATTTGCTTCCTCTAGTTCTTCCAAAATTAAAAAAATATCATCCAAATCTAAACTTAAAAATCTTAGAAGGTAAATCTAGCTCATTAGTACAAAAAGTTAATGATGGAGACCTGGATATGGCTATTCTTGCTCTTCCATATAATTTAGGAGGGTTATTATCTTTTAAATTTTGGGAAGAAAACTTTTATTATGTAAGCCACAAAAAGAATAACTATAAGAAAGTTGTAAAAGCAAAAGATATTAATTTTTCAGAATTAATGTTGCTAGATGATGGGCATTGTTTAAAAAATCATGTGCTGGCCGCATGTAAAATTAATGATAATCAGCAATTTTCGATGGAAGCATCCAGTCTCCCTACCTTGATTCAATTAGTTGCTAATAATATGGGTTCAACTCTTGTACCTCATATGTCAATTAAGCATTTAATTAATACCAATTCGATGATCAAAAAGGCCATACTAAATGAGCCTGGCCCTCATAGAGAGCTTGCTATAATTGTAAGGCAGACTTATTCAGATAGAGAAAATGTACTGCTTTTGAGGGATATTTTTATAAAAGAATTAGAAAAGTATTCAAAAAATATTCAATAAAAAATGGTGGAGCTACGCGGGATCGAACCGCGGACCCCCTGCTTGCAAAGCAGGTGCTCTCCCAGCTGAGCTATAGCCCCATTATATAATGAGGTGCTATTGTACTTTAAATTATTTTATATTTGTATAATCTTTTAAATAAAAGAAAGGGTGGAAAAACCACCCTTATCTTTAGGGGATTTACTGACACCCCTCTCCCAAAAGTTAGAATTTATAAGAAAAACCTATTTTCATTGTTCTTGGTTTTTGCGCTCTAGCTCCGTCCTTAGGTGCTCTAGCTACAACATCTGCTGAATCTAATAGATTCTCGACAATCATGTAGACATCAAGATTTTCATTTACAGATTTTCTTAAATTAGTATCTACAAAATTGTGTGAATCAATATTTTGATAAGTGCCACATGCAGCAGTTGAACAAGCGCTTCCATTACTGACAAGTCTTAAATTTCCAGTTAAGCCAGAGTCACTAACAAAGCCTAAAACAATAGCCAATGAAGAGCTTGGAACATATGGAACATCATCTCCAGATGAGACAACCCCCCAGTACTCTCCATCATCATCAAAACTATTAGCGAAAGTAGCATCATTAGAGGTGAAGGTAATTCCCACAGGATAGTCTAAATTACCAACTTGGTAGATCTTAGAGCCTGAAACCTCAAACCCAGAAACATCCACCGCACCTCCGTTAAAAACATCTCCAGCATCACAGTCTCCGCCTTGAGAATTTTTACACTCAGCTTTAAGGCTTGAATAATCACTTTGGAAATAAAATACTTCAAGATTAGAAGTACCATTTAAATACCTAACACCTAGCTCCATATTATCTGCTTTCTCAGGATCTGTTCCGAACATAGGCGTCATACCTTCATGAAAACCAGCAACAAGTTTAATATTTTCATTTAAATCATAAGTTGCACCAAACCCTGTAGATGTATAGTCACCTGATTTTGATTTTGGATATCCTGAAGCAAGCATAGTTCTTGTTGGGACTCCATCATTCCATCTATTTTCTACTTGATCATACTCTTCTGATCTATGGCCAATAGTTAATGCTAATTTACCTAATGAAATAGTATCTTCAATATAAAAAGAGGTTGCTTGAGATTCTCTTAATCTATTATTACTTCCTGTATATCCAGTACTGCAAGATCTTAATGCAGAGTTGGTTCCGTTAGCGCTCTGATCAAAGCATTCATAATCCTGGTATCTGCTCTCTGAATCATCCATGTCTCTATAGCCAACTGTAATTGCATGATTGCCTAGCTCGGTCATTAGTTTTAACTGATAGCCTTCGTTAGAATAGTATCTGTTATTGTGTTTTAGCTTTACTTCAGTAGCAATAGTTCCATCTAATATACCTTGAGCTACTGAATTACCAGCATTTGCAGCACTGATAACATTATTAATACCATTCCCTACGCCACCAATTTTCGAATTATTTGCTTTGTCTACCTTAAACCAATCTCTATGATAGTCATTACTCCATGAGGTAAGGACAATATCAAAATTATCAAAATTTCCTTTATAAGTTAATGAGGTTTGATCTCCATCATTTTTCATTTCATCATACTGAGTCATTCCATATCTTCTATGAGGATTTTTATTAAAACTTGCTTGTGAAAGACCAACATAAGACTGCTCAGACGTCTCATCAAGATCTAAAAATTTAAATGCCAATGAATGATTTCCAGATTCATATCTTGCTTTCAACATTAAATCTGACTTGTTAAAACCTGTATCACCTTCAACATTGGCTATTGAAGCAAAGCCATCACTAGAGTGATCATGAATTTCTATCAATGCACCAAAATCTCCTGAATTAACACCATAATTAGCGTGTGTTCTCATCATGCCATTTTCACCAAACTCCTGAACTAATTTTCCCGATGTTGTTTCTGGAATTGGTGTACTTATAAGATTTATTGCACCTCCAATGGTACTTGGTCCAGCAGAAATAGAGGATGGTCCTTTTAAGACCTCTACAGAATTAATCCTTCCTGAAGTTGGAAAATAATATGCAGATGCTGAGGTATATGGAGCAGGAGCTATAAGGACTCCATCTTCCATAAGTGTTACCTTGGCTGACCTATCAATACTTGTTCCTCTGATTGAAATATTAGGTCTAAGTCCGTATCCATCTTCTGTTCTAAAATAAAGACCTGGAACTGCTGACAGAATTTTATGAATATCTGTGTCAACTATCTTTTCTAGGTCCTCTTCACTTAAAACTGTTCCAGATCCTGCAAGATTTCTTGCATCTTCTTTAGATCCAATAATAGTTACAGACTCAACATCATCATTTGCTGATAATCCTGAAGTTATAGATAACATTATTAATGCAGCAAGAGTGAATAAAACTTGTTTCGTTTCTATTAACTTATTTATCATTTTTATATTTCCTTAAATTTAAAAATACTTGAGGGTGGTCATTCCTTATTTGATTTAATAACAAATCAAACAGCACACTTTCAGGGAAATAAGTAACCTCCCTCAAGCTAAATGAGAATCATTCTCGTTTATGACTGAGAATGATAATGATTCTCATTTAGAAATGCAAGGAAAATTTTGAATTATTTTTAAATGCTGAATTCTAGGTTACTTATTGCCTCGCACAGCAAAGAATATTCCCAAAACTAACAAGAACATTTGCTCACTAGTAACAAACTTTGTACTCAAACTAGTAAACCAGTCAGCGTGAGCTATATATAAAGCACATGTCATAATCACAACGACAAGGAATCCAGATAATCTTGTTAAAAGATCACCAAGTTGTTGAGCAAATAGCCCCACCACTCCTCCCAAGATAATACCTATACCTGCAGCCATCTCACCAAGAATAACTAAGTTAACCCAGAATTCAGGCATAGGAATAAAAATACTTTCAAACCAAGTAACCATTCTATGCTGCTCATCCATCATAAAAGGTGCAGGAAGCTTTCCGTAACCATGGAAAAAGAATGCTATCCCCAGTGCAAGTCTTGGCAACCAGGGAACTATATTCATAAAAGGTTTGGTGATTACATCTAGTTTGTTATTTATTTTTTTCATTATTTAAATTATTTGAGTTTCTAAAAGTATATCTTTGTCATTGCAAAGAGAAAAGCCATTAATATTAATAAAATTATCTAGTTCATCCTGCCCAATATTTATATGAACAAATATTCTACCGGTAGAAGATATTTTCTCTTCAGTAATACATCCCATTCGGAATAACTTAGCTCTTATGTTTCCTAGAGATGCCTCTAAAGAGGCCCAGCCTCTATAGATACCATTAAATAAGTCATTGTTGATTAATTCTCTTAATTCATCTATTCCAATATTCTGTTCAGCAGATATCCAAACCTCATTAGAACTGTTTTTACTATCGATGTCAGTTATACCTTTAACGTCGCATTTATTATTCACTCTTATTTGACGAATACCATTCAAATTTAATTCATCTAAGATTTGATTAACTTCTTTTTCTTTTTGACGGTGATCAATATCAGAAATATCAACTACATGAAGCAACAAATCAGCAGATTTTAATTCATCAAGAGTAGCCTTAAATGACTCAATAAGCTGAGTAGGAAGTTCAGAGATGAATCCTACTGTATCTGAAAACAGTATTGGCCCTAATTCTGGGTCAATGTTCTTCCTTGTAACCGAATCAAGTGTTGCAAATAATTTATCTTCTGCAAGTTGTTTACTATTTGTTAGGGAATTAAATAAGGTTGTTTTGCCTGCATTGGTATATCCAACAAGAGCCACAAGCTTATTTCTACTTTTCTTTCTAGAATAACTATTTAATTGCTTTTGCTTATGAGCCTTCTCAAGTCTACTTTTTAAACGTTTAATTCTATGTCCTATAAGACGCCTATCAGTTTCCAGCTGTGTCTCCCCAGGTCCTCTCAATCCAATACCGCCCTTTTGCCTTTCTAAGTGAGTCCAACCTCTTATTAATCTAGTTGATAGGTGATTTAATTGAGCCAATTCAACTTGAAGTTTACCAATATGAGTCGTAGCTCTTGATGCAAAAATATCTAAAATAAGCTCAGTTTTATCAATTACTCTAACTTTTAATTTTAGTTCTAGATTTCTAGCCTGGGATGCAGACAGCTGATGATTAACAATTACAAGCTCAGCATTTGATATTCTAACCATGTCTTGAATTTCTTCTAGCTTTCCTTTATTAATGAAATGGCTAACTGATGGAGCCTTCTGTTTGCTTGAACTTGATTCAACAATGTCAGCTCCTGCTGAATTGACTAGCTCATAAAACTCTCCATAAATGTTCTCCAACTCTTGTCCTGTTCTTAAAGATTCAACATCAATGAAGATAATTAGTGTTTTAGGAATTTGGACTGGTTCATGAATCATAAAGTTAGATAATATTGTAGAGATTTTATTTAAATTTGTTACTATTAATTGAGTTCATTAAAAATTCTTTTGGAGGATATTTATGGATAGAGGTGAGCGAGCAAAAAAATCAGCTGGTGCAAGTTTAAAAAGAAAGGCTGTAAAAGAAATTAAGAAAAAGAAACTTAACAAGATATATAGAGAATTAAGAAAAGCTCGAAATAAATAAATCTAACCTAGTTGAAGTTTAGATTTTGTTGATACTTTAAATCCTAGTAGGGAATTTTATAAGCAATAATATGATAGAAAAAATCTTAAAAACTATTTCGGACAATATTGATAAATATATTCCGATAGGTATCGTCATACTTTCATTTTTTGTAGCAGCTATAGTCTAGAATTTCTTTTTTTGGGACTCACATTTCCCTGAAGCCATAATTTGGATCTTTGGATTTCTATTTTTTGTTCCATCTTTTTTATTTAGCCAAATATCTCCTGACATTTGGCCTTTGCCAGTAAACCAATTAAAAGTATTAGAAACTCTATATATATCTACCTCATAATCAGGAAATAATGGATGAATATCACCAGGCTTCATGCTGTGAGTTATGGTTACTCCTGTATCAGAATTGTCCGCCTGCCAATCCGCACTCGGATTTATCCATGCTGGAGAAGGTTCAAGAGTATGCTTTAGTGATTTAAATGTTTCTTCACTACTATCTACTTCCCAATATTGAACTACATAGATTTTATCTTTCTCCCAGTCTTCTTCTGCAAAATTTGTTTTGGCGCGCTGCAATAGGAATAAAGATTGTTGTGTCTGCCTTGCCAAATTTTTAAAAAGTTCGATCCCTTCAGAAAGATATGTCTTTTTTATATCTTTGTAAGTAACTGAATAGGTGCCATCAAGCTCACATAAAATTTTAGAAGATGCGCCGAAAGTGGGGATGGATATTAAAATAAGTAGTAAAAATCTCATAAGATAATTCTAACTTAAAAAAAGCTCTTTAAAAAAAGAGCTTTTTTTAAGTTTAAAAGCTTTGATTTTAAGCCTTATCTCCAAAATCAATCATATGCTCAGCAATTCTTTCATTGGTGCCATACATAAAATGATTTGACATATTTTCTCTATATTTACTGGCTGGAACTTTCAAGCCAGCTGCCTCTGCAACCTCTCTGATGTGCATAGGAGTAGCTCCACAACAAACTCCAAGATAATTAATACCTAACTCAAATGCCTCTTTACCAAATTCTCGAATTTCATATCGATTGCAATATAAGGGATCTAGTGCTGTTGGAAATGTTCTTCCGTGAGGAGCAGGACAAGAGCAGCCATGGTCATCAGGCAAGTTAAAGAAGGTTGGGTTTGCTTCTGTAGTTCTGAATGGTAATGGCAATGCTCCCATATGACATTTTAATATTTTTCTAGCTTCTCTTAGGTAAGGCATCATAGTGTCAGGCCCTCTAAAGCAATTCATGCCTACAACATCAGCACCCCTTTGCTCTAACTCTTTCATAGTATCTAGTATAGAAATACCGTCTCTCATTTCGTTTTCAGCCATTGGAGCAATGGTTATTACTGATGGTAATCCAGCTTTTTGAATAATATCCAAAGCCATGTATGCCTCTTCAGCGTAATAAAATGTTTCGCCAACTAATAAATCAGCTCCTTCATCTACTGACCATTCAACCATTTCATTAAACATTCTCTCGACTTCTTTATGAGAGTCTGAATTGCCTTGCTCCCAAATATTAGAGTTAGAAATATTTCCAGCCATTAGGTTGGGCTCTCCTCCATCAATTGGATTATCAGCAACTTTTTTAGCAATTTTTAAAGCAGCACGATTAAGAGGCTCTATCAAATCTTCTTTTCCAATTACTCTCATTTTTTCTCTATGAGCGTTGTATGTAAAAGCTTCAACAACATCTGATCCAGCATGTTGAAAGTCCTTATGTAAGTTCTCTAGTGCTTCTGGATGCTCTAAAGAAACCATTGGAACAAACTCACCAGCAGATAAGTATCCTCTTTTTTCAATTTCAAAAAGAAAGCCTTCCGCACAAATAACCGGCCCTTCATTTAATCTTTGTATTAATTGTCTTTTCATCATTTACTCCTAATATTTTTAAATTAAATCCTGGGAATAATACCGTTTTAGCTCTTTATTTTAGTTCGCGGCAATAGGATCAAATCACGAATATGTAGATTATAAAGACATGAATATAGAATTGTAAACAGTTTTTTTAGGTACCTAAGTTTTAACGGAACTCGAGTTTATTGAGGATATCTGCTAGCCCAAAACTTATCTAAAACAAAATACCAAACACTATTTAAAAGTGGCTCTACAATAGCATCTGTAATAGCATCTCTAAATTCTGCACCAGTAAAGTACATCACGCATGCTGCTGCTATTATAAAATGACCAATCGTATAAATAATAGTTCTTATTATGGTTCCACGATTTGCTTCATACACCCTTTGAATAGGTGCATTAAATAACATTACAGATCTTTTTATATGTTCTATCATAATTTGAAGCATAACAGATTTTATAATTTAGATTCATAATTGAAGATAAATAGATAAGCATTTAATATTGCATGATGTCTAATATAGATAAATTGTTAAATGATTTAACATTAAAAGAAAAAGTACTATTACTCAGTGGTTTTGATGCATGGCATACAAATAAAATTGAAAGACTAAATATTCCAAGTATTAAAATGTCCGATGGTCCAAATGGAGTTAGAGGAGATGGTAACTCTGGAAAATCATCTGCTTGTTTTCCAAGTGCAATTTCTCTTGGTTCATCGTGGAATATGAACTTGATCAATCGATTGGGAATTGAATTGGGTAAGGAAGCTAAGACAAAGGATGTAGATGTCTTATTGGGACCAACCATAAATATCCATAGACACCCTTTAGGTGGAAGGCATTTTGAAAGTTTCTCTGAGGATCCATATCTAACTGGAAGGATAGCAATTGAATATGTAAACGGAGTGCAGGAAGAAAATGTTGCAGCATGTTTGAAGCATTTTGTTGGGAATGATACAGAATATGAGAGGTATGCTGTTAGCTCAAATATTGATGAGAAAACACTCAGAGAAATTTATTTACTTCCTTTTGAGATGGCTATTAAACAGGCTAATGCAAAAGTTGTTATGAGTGCATATAACAAGCTGAATAATATTTACTGCAGTTCTCATAGAAATTTATTAATAGATATTTTAAAAAATGAATGGGGTTTTGAAGGCTATGTGGTCAGTGATTGGGGTGCAGCTTTAGAAACAATTGAAAATGCTAATGGTGGACTTGATCTCGAAATGCCAGGTCCCGCAAAAAATTGGGGGGCATTACTTGAAGAAGCAGTAAATGAAGGTAAGGTTGCAATTGAAGAAATTAATGACAAAGTAAGAAGAATTCTGCATGTGGCAGAATTTTCCAAAAGATTTGATAGTCCAGAAATTAAACCAGAGCGCAGTAATGATAATAAATTACAAAGAGCTTTATTAAAAGAAGCTGCTCAAGAAGGCATGGTACTTCTTAAAAATGATCATCTTCTTCCCTTAAAAAGTAACCTTCGATCTATAGGAATCATTGGTCCTAATGCAAAACATGCACAAATTATTGGGGGTGGAAGTGCTCATCTTCAGGCATATCATGAGTCTCACCCACTTGAAGCCTTTAAAAACAAAATTGGTAACAATGTTGATATTAAATATTCTAAAGGCTGCCATACATATAAATATCTTCCAATATTTAATAAAGATTTAATTGAATCTGACTCAAATAAAAATAATCAATTTCTTATAGAGTACTTTAATACTGCTAATGGAGAAAAAGAGCTTATATCAAAAGAATATGCACTGAAAAGTAAATTCTGGGCACTTGAAGGATTCGCAAAAGATATTATTGCCGAAAAAGGTAGGCCTGATATTTTTGTTAAATTCTCATGCATATACTCTCCTGACATATCGGGAACTCACGAGTTTGAAATTTTTGCAATTGGAAAAAGTAAACTTTTAATAGATGGTAAAGAGATTGTAGATAATTGGACCGATCCAAAACCTGGGGATGCTTTTTTTGCTTTTGGAACAGAGTCTATGCGAGGTGATGCGCATTTAGAAAAAGCTAAAAAATATCAAATAGAAATACAGTACAAGTTTGAGGGCAACTTTCCTGCCATATATATTGGTTGTAAGGCTCCAGATAAGATTGATTTATTTGATGAGGCTATTGGTATTGCAAAAGATGTTGATCAAGTAGTGATGATTGTTGGAACGAATTCGGATTGGGAAACTGAGGGCAATGATAGATCTGATTTTAATCTTCCAGCAGATCAAAATAAATTAATTGATGCTGTTCTCGATGTAAATCCTAATACAGTTATTGTTCTAAATACTGGCTCACCAGTTAAAATGCCATGGATTAATAGGGTCTCAAGTGTTATTCAGACATGGTATGCAGGTCAAGAATTTGGAAATGCTCTTGTAGATATTCTTACTGGCGATGTAACTCCTTCAGGAAAAATTCCTACAACCTTTCCAATTAATATTGAAGATACTCCAGCCTTTAACTCATACCCAGGTAAAGATCTTCAAATGAACTATGCTGAAAAAGATCTTGTTGGTTATAAATGGTATGAGAAACAAAATATCGAAACTTTATACCCTTTCGGTTATGGACTTTCTTATACGGATTTTGAATACTCAAATCTTAAAATTAACAAGATTGAAAAAAATAAGATTTCATGCAAATTTTCACTAAAAAATACTGGTGCATTTTTAGGATCAGAGATATCACAATGTTATGTTAGTTATCAGTCTGTTGATGTAACAGAACCTATAAAAAAACTTCAAGGATTTGATAAATCTCTTCTTAAGCCAAAAGAAGAAAAAGAAATTGAAATTATTTTAAGTCCTGAGAACTTTAGGGTCTGGGATAGTAAGAAAAAAGATTGGATTATTAGAGAAGGTTCTTACAAAATTTGTATTGCGTCTTCTGCAGAAGATATCCACCTTGTTGATCTCATTAATTTATAGATAGCTCGTTCATCTCATCTTCAGATAGATTTAACTTTGTTGCTGCAATAGAGCTATTAGTTTCCATAATTGTTCTTGGTCCTATTAATGGAAAAATTAGTGGTGACTTTTGAATTACATAAGCAAGCGCAACTTGAATTGGTTGTACATTTCTAGATTCAGCAATCTCAAAACACTTTTCTCTTCTTTTAAGATTTTTTACGTCATGCCAAACTCTTATTTCCTCTTCTAATGAAGGGTTTGAGAAATGTTCATTAGAGGTGATTTCTTTTTTCTTTATAAAAAATCCTCTAGCTTGGCTTGACCAAGGAAAAAGCATAATTTTATTATCTGTAAGATAATTCAAGTACTCGTCATTAGTGCCAACACACCCTGGCCATACAGGATCAACCATATCAGCTAAACTGAAATTATTACTTAAAACACTGAATGCCTCTTTATTATTTGCAGCAGAATACTCTCGTGCTTTTGAGAAACGATCAAGCTCCCAGTTTGAAGCTCCCAGTGATCCTATCAGGCCTTCAGACCTAACTTCATTTAGTGCATCCATAAACTCTGCCACAGGAATATTAGGATTATCTCTATGAAGGCAAAATATATCTATCTTATTAATTTTTAAACGATCTAGGGATTCTAAAATCTGAGGTCTTATGAACTCAGGTGAACATTCAGGTGTATGTGCGCCCTTTCCGAGAACTATAATCTCATCTTCAATATTTCTTGAATTAATCCAATCTCCTAAATATTTATCACCTTTCCCATTATTATAAATATAGGCAGTATCAAAAATCCTTCCGCCTGAGCCATAGAAATGATCAAACATTGTAAAAGCATGTAAGGCAGAGGTCTGATTATCACAACCTAATGCCAGTCTAGAACCTAATTTATCAATTCTACTCAATGAGGTTTGCTGTAATTTTGAATTTTGGAATGAGTAAAACTTTGATTCTGGGATTGGTGATTTTTGAAGCTCACTAAAAGGACAATTAATATTTAAAGATTTTCTCCATATATCAAGCCAGAGCATATTACTTTGAGAATCTAAATGAGAAATATATTGAGATTCTAATTTATTATTTATTATGCATTCGGACGCATGATCAATTTCTCTTGTAAATAAGCCTACTTCATCTTTAAATGGGATTTCTTTATATAATTTTTTGTCTTTATAGATATCTACTGACGAATTTCCATCTTGAAATTGACCGCAATGCCATGGCTGACTAACTACTAAATCTTTAGTCCCATCAGAAATTTTTAAATCATTAGAATAGTCTTCATCTATTGCGCATTTAATATATGCTTCAATATTATTTGAAAAGACTATGTGTGCCTCGGATTGAAGATCAACTCCTGTTGAGTCAAGTCTTCCTTTGGCATTTATACTTTCAGGATCTGCGAAAGACAATCCGTTAAACCTTCCAGCAATAAGTTTAGCCATTGATAGTGGATAGCACCCAACATCTAGAATGGCACCTCCTCCCATATGTGGATTTCTTAATCTATGAGACTCTGGAAGGTCAGCAGAGAAACCAAAAGAACTTGTTATCGTTATCTTATTTTTTGTATTATCAAAAATAGATAGATTATCAAGAATATTTAATGTTTGAGGATGAACCCTATACATGTAGGCTTCCATTAAAAACACTTCCGCTTCTTTGGCTAGGGTTAGTAAAACCATGCTCTCAAGATGATTTATTGTTATTGGCTTTTCACAAAGAATATGTTTTTTATTTTTGATTGCCAATAATGAATATTCATAATGAGTATTGTGAGGAGTGGCTATATAGATAGCATCTATCTTAGTAGAGCTAATTAAATCCTCAATATTTTGATATGCCTTTATACCAAATTTAGATGAAAAGTTGTCAAGGTTATTTTGGTTTCTTCCAAAAACTCCAATTAACTCTGAATTTTGACAGTGCTTAATAGAATGAGAAAAAGCATTAGCAATACTGCCGCTCCCAATAATACCCCACCGAACTTTAGACATTTAACACCTGCCTGCTTTCAATATCTCTAACTAATTTTTCATGTAAAGTTTTGTCTATAGGATAGAAGTAAAGCAAAACAAAACTTATACAAACTCCTACAAGAGGAATAATGGACATCAAATCTTTGAGTGCTTTTAAAGTATCTTCTGATTGCTCTTGGTTGGGCTCAAATCCAATATTTGTTAGTGCTATGCCTAGTATAAATACAGCAATTGCTATCGCTCCCTTCTGTGCAAAAGTCATAAATCCATAAAGAGAAGATTCAGTTCTAATACCAGACTTCCACTCACCATACTCGATGGTATCTGGGAGCATTGACCAAAAAAGTACACCAGTTGCCCCATTGCCAAAACCAATAAAAGCTAGAATATATAATAATGTATTTAAATCTTTAATCGGATAATAATAAAAAATAAAGAAGCCGATAAACAAAGTTATCATTGCGACTAGCCAAGTATTTTTCTTTCCAATTTTTAATGCCACATACGCCCAAAAAGGAACTGCAAAGAGCGTTGCTCCGTTTAAAGTTCCTAAAATTTGGCCTTGGTACTCATGTAACTCCAAAGCATATTTTGTAAAATATATAAGGTTATTATTGAACATTAAAAATGTTGAAATCAATATTATGATTGCTGAAAAAACAATCCAAAAAGGATAATTTCTAGATACAGATTTTGCCACTTCTGAGAAAGTTGGAAGTTCTTCTTTCTTAGTCCTAAATTTTCTTTCTTCTACAACATAAACTGTAATCTTTAAAATACATATAGCTATCAGACCAGAAAGTATTCCAAGATATATAAAACCTAAAGATTCCTGACCTCCTCCAAAATATAAAACAACTGGAAATCCTAATGCAGAAATTGAAAAAGTTCCAAGTGCTGCTGATAGCATCCTAGAACTAGTAAGTATTGTTCTCTCATCACTATCATCTGTAATCCTAGCTGTTAATGATGAGTATGGAACACTCACAATTGTGAAACAGGTTCTGTGAATTAGATTAACTACTAATAAAAATATAATTAGGAATGTTCCTTCAAAGGGTGGAACCCATAATAAAAGAATAAATGATAAAGCAAGCGGTATAGAGCCATAATGGATATAGGGCCTATAGCTCCCCATCCTAGATCTAGTTCGTTCAGCTAAAAAACCCATAAATGGATCTGTAAATGCATCCCACATAATACCCAGGCCATATATAAGTCCAGCAGCGAAAGGTGAAATACCAACAATATCAGTATAAAAATAAAGTAAATATAAACTAACGCCACTCCAGTACAAACAGATTGCATAGTCACCTACTCCATAAGCAGCACGTATCCTATTACTAACAGACTCTGTCATATATTAATTTTTTGATAATTTATTTATCTAATGTATAGGAAAAAGGAATGTATTGCATACAAAAATATGTGAAACTATTTGAATGGATTATAGAGAAGGAATTG
>CAJQGX010000053.1 GCA_905478035.1 uncultured SAR86 cluster bacterium
GATCCAGGGCTTCCCATGGCATCTCCATCAGTACCAAAGACATATTCAGGCATTGAAGCTTTTGCTAAAATAAGATCTCTTTGTTCATCAGTCATATTTGGAGTGTAACCAAACTCTATAGCCCATTTGTCATAAATTCCTGGCCCATGTGGGAAGAAGTTTCCTTGAGGAATTCCCTCTGGAGCTAAGTTAATTGGGTCATAGTCCATCACAGATCCGATATGACTCTTTCCTGTTATAGATACATTATGAATATCATCAGCATCATAAATCCAGCTAGATTTAAAATTATGGCGTAACCCTAAAGTATGACCAACTTCATGCATTGTAAGTGATATTATCCATTGCTCTAATGGATCATTATCTTCAGAGTATCCCCATAGTTTTCTATATGTATAACCTCTTTTGATTGCATTAAATTCCTGAACAATATCTGCTGCAATAATTTCACCTGTTCTTGGATTAGCAATGCTTGGGCCATATCCTGAATATCTTGGATTAGGAGTTGATGCCCATCTAACAACATTATATTGAATATCTCCAGCATCCCACTCAGCATCATCAGGTTGAATTTTTGCAACTATCGCATTTTTAAATCCTGCTTTTTCAAATGCAGCATTCCATCCCTCAATCCCTTTAACAACAAATGGTCTAATTTCCTCTGGAGTTGAATTCTCTACCCAATAAACTATTGGTTCAACAGGCTCTGATAATTCAGCCTCAGGGTCTTTTTTAATTAATCTCCATCTATTCATTAGATCACGAGCAGGATAGCTGTCATAAGAAGATAAATCTGTAATTTTTTCTGAAAAGTATCCTATTCTTTGATCTGCTATTCTTGGTTCAAATTTATTGTCTGGCATTTCTACAAATAAATGCCTTGCTGAAATAAAGGTGTATCTTTTATCAGCCACAGCATCAACTGAGCCACTTGGCTTAGGTCTTGGATTAAAAAACCCATAATTTATTTCTATTGCTGTATTTTTTGGATAATTTCTAACGTCATTAATAAAGGTTTTGCTTTTATCTATTTTTCCAATATTAAGATCATAATATTCCATATACTCTTTTGGTATATTTGGAGTAATGCTTGTTAGCATTTCACTCAAAAATAATTTATCGGCACTTATTACGTATCTGCCTTCCTCTTTAACAACAACTTTGAATCTTCCCATGAATGCTTCAATGATATTTGTAAGTTTTGATTGAGAAATTTTATTTGAATTTTCATATTTATATTTTGTATTAATTTTATAAAGACCAATGTCATCTTTAAATTTTCTAAACTCTAATATAGATCCATCACCCATGGACCCTCCGCTTGCGCCCACTTCTTGGGGACCATTTAATATATATGCAAAGTAAATAAACTCTTTGTTTATTTTATTTTCTTCAATAATTAGATAGTATTTATCTTTTTCTGTTTCATGCAAAATATTCATAAAGCCATTGAGCTCTATAAATTCTCCGTCTTCCATGAAATCCTCTATGCTTTCATATTCCTTTTTACCTTTCTTGCCTTTATCCATTTCAGTGTCTTCTGAGACATTACCATTGCTTGAGTCCTCAAGAGGTTCTGGTTTTTCATTTTCTTGGGCATTTGTATTAGCTGTAAATGCTATTAATGCATAACCAAATATGCAACCAAGAAATAACTTATAAATTGATTTATTATTTTTCATATTTTTATCCGAATTTTTTTTTAATTCTATCCTAGAAGAGAAGATACTGATAGTATGGGCAGATGAAAAATACATATGCACTTATAACAGGAGCTTCTTCAGGAATAGGTTCTGAAATAGCAATAGAATTAGCAAAAAAAGGCTTCAATATTATTCTTACTGCTAGAAGAGAAGAGAGATTAATTTCTTTAGCAAAAGAACTAAAAGAAAGTTATGGAGTTGAGACAGACTATGTAACAGGTGATCTAGCTTCACCTAGTACTCCTTATGAAATTTATAATTTCTGTGAAGAAAAAAATTATGAAGTTGAAGTTTTAGTGAATAATGCAGGATATGGAATACCTGAAGAATTCCATAAAGTATCTATGGAAGATGAGGAAAAGAATATTAGGGTATTGAGTACTTCGGTAATAGCCTTATCAAAAATATTTCTTCCAAAAATGCTAGATAAAAAATTAGGGAAAATAATGATTATTTCTTCTGTAGCCTCATTTGCACCTCCTTCAACAATTCAGGTCTTATATGGACCATTAAAAACTTTTATGAACAGATTTAGTGATGCATTGAATGTAAATTATAAACATAAAGGTATTTCATCAACCGCGGTTTGCCCTGGGTATGTTGTAACAGAATTCCATACTGCAAGTGGCGTTCAAGATGCCATGGACAAAGTTCCAGCTTTCATGAAACTTGATGCTAAAAATGTTGCATCTGAAGCAGTAGAGGCAACATTAAATTCTAAGTCTTATTGTATTCCTGGAAGAAGATATAGAGCAATTGTATTTTTAATGACATACGCCCCTTTTATAATGAAGATGCTATCAAATAAACTTTCTGGTGGCAGATACTCAAAGAAATAAATCTAGCCAAGAACAGAATCAGCAACAAAGGCATTTGTCTGTCTCTCAACACCAAAGTTGGATACGTCTCCATGACCCGGAATAAATTTAACATCATCTCCCAATGGCCATAACTTGTTGACGATTGAATCAATTAGATCTTGGTGATTGCCGCCTGGTAAATCTGTTCTTCCAATAGAGCCTTGAAAAAGTACATCTCCAACCAATGCAACTTTGGATTCTTTTGCATAAAAAATAACATGCCCTGGAGTGTGTCCTGGACAAAAGTATACATCTAGTGATATTTGACCAACAGTTACAATATCACCATCTTGAAGCCATAAATTTGGAATACAATTTCTTGATTGCATTCCAAACATTTCACCCTGGTCTTTAAGGCTATCTAATAAAAACTTATCTTCAATTGAAGGGCCTTCAATATTAATATTAAGAATTTCAGATAATTCAGAAGCTCCACCTGCATGATCTATATGACCATGAGTAAGAAGAATTTTTTCAGGTATTAAGTCATTTTCCTTTGCTTTATTTAACAGAAGTTCAATATCACCACCTGGATCAACAAAGGCACATTTTTTTGTTTCATTACAATAAATAATTGAAGCATTTTGAGCAAAAGGAGTTACTTGAACTATTATCGTTTTAAGTGATGACATTTAAATACTTAACTTTTTTTTATTTTAATTTTAGATATTGAATTTTCGTCTATTTCTAAAACCTCAAATCTATAGTTCTGAATTTCAATACATAAACTTGCTTGGGGTATTTGATCTAAATACTCTGTTATGAGCCCATTAATTGTTTTAGAGCTTTCTTCCGGTATAGACCAACTTAAGTAGTTATTTAGATCACGAATTTTAGAGTTACCATCAGTCAGAATCGATCCATCTTTTAATTTTATGAACTCTTTTTGAAGTTCAACTTTATCACTACCAAACTTACCAGCAATCTCTTTAAAAATATCCTCAATAGTAATAAGGCCTTGTATTTCTCCATATTCATCAACAACAAGCGCCATATTTTTATCATTGTCTTGGAATTCTTTTAGTTGCTTCATCAATGCTGTAGATTGAGAAACAAAGTAAGTTTTTGATAATTCGCCTTGAACGTCGTTCTTAGATTCAATTATGTCTAAAAAGTCATGAGAATCTTTTAAATGAAGAGTACCAAGTTCATTATCAATAGAACCCTTATACACTGGAAGTCTGGTATATTCAGCAGACTCAATAATTTGTTTATTTGATTCATAGCTATTATTTATATCAAGGCCAATAATTTCTGCAGTTGGAGTCATAATATCTTCAACAACTAGCTCTTCCATTCCTAGGATTGATGACAACATCCCTCTATATTGTTTAGGTATTAGATCACCAGATTCATCTAATAGAGTTTTTAATTCTTGAGTATTCAAGTTGTCATTATCATTTGCATCTTTTGCATTTAATTTAAATAATTTCAATACAATTGAACTTATTAAATTAGTGATTGCTATTAAGGGCTTAAAAATAAATAGTAATAGTTTTAAAAGAAAGGATGATCGAATAGCAAAACTTTCTGGTTTAATTGCCGCCATTGTTTTCGGTGTAATTTCAGAAAATATTAAAATAACAAGAGTAAGCAAGATAGAGCCAACCAACACATTCCCACCAAAATAATTAATCATTATTATAGTTACTATCGCTGAGGCAAGAATATTTGCAAAATTGTTACCTATTAAAATAGTTGATAATAATAAATCTGGTTTTTGTAAAAGCTTAAGGGCTCTTTTAGCTCCACGATGAGGTTTTTTAGAGAGGTTTTTTAATTTAATTTTATTAGCCGCCATCATTCCTGTCTCTGAGCCAGAAAAAAATCCACTAAGAATTAAAAGGCCTGAAAGCACCCCGAATAAAAAATATAAAGAATATTCTTCTTGCATTATTTAATTATAAATCAAATATGAGTTTGCGATATAAGCAAATAAAACAGCCCACATAGATATAAAGAGTCCTCTTATGGCATATTTTATTGGGAAGTTAAAAAATTTTATCCCAATTAAGGTAATAAGATATATGAACAAAGCCACTAAAGTAAATGAGGTTTTTATTGCTAGATTTGCTGTAAAAACTGATTGAATTGCAAATCCAGATAATAATGCAAAACTTAAGAAAACTAATCCAATTCCTAGTATTTTAGAAACGAGTTTGTAATTTTTTTCAATTGAGTATGACTCTGCGTTAGTAAATTCACCCATTTTAATTTTTCTGACATTTTTTTCTAAAATAAGTATCTCGTAATACGCAATAAAAAGAACTATTAAACTTAATCCAGTAATTAAAAAATGCATGGTTGGCATAAAAGAAATAACCTTATAAGACATCAAATACATAAAAACATACGAAATAGATGAAATTGCAGAAGCAATAATCAATGAATTTGGACGCTGTAAAGACAGTCTAATAATAAAATAAAGGACTATAGATATAGTAACTTGTGTAATAAAACTCATAAAAAGTGATGTAAATTAAATCTTTGTATATTAATACTATCAATATTATCAAGGTTAACCTAAAATACACATCTTTTTTAACATTTAGAATATATACAAGATATGGTAATTATAAGATTAGCTAGAAGTGGGGCAAAGAAAAATCCTTACTATTTTATAACAGTTGCTGACGAAAGGCGTCCACGTGATGGCTCTTTTATCGAAAGATTGGGGTTTTTTAATCCAACAGCTAGAGGTCAAGAAGAAAGACTTAGAGTGGATTTAGATAAAATTAATGAGTGGGTTGCTAAAGGAGCACAACTAAGTGACAGGGTTCAATATCTTGTCAAAGAGGCAATGCTCACACCAGAGGAACTTAAAGCTAAAATGGATGCTAGAAAAGCCAAAGCTGATGCAAAGAAAGCAGCTATAGAAGCTAAACTTGCCAAAGAGGCTGAAGAAAAGGCAGCTGCTGAAGCGGCAGAGAAGGAAGCTGAAGAAAAAGCAGCAGCAGAAGAAGCTGCAGCT
>CAJQGX010000054.1 GCA_905478035.1 uncultured SAR86 cluster bacterium
ATGAGCTATTAAGTTTTATTGGAGATCATGAGGACGGATATGCAACAGAATGTATTGCCATTAAGGCATCTGCTATTACAAGAACTCCCAGTAACTTTGATTTAAAAGAATCAGCTACTTTGCCATGCGCTGGCCTTACTGCATGGAGAGCATTAGTTGATGATGGCAAACTTAAGGCTGGAGAAACAGTTTTGGTTCAAGGTACTGGAGGGGTTTCTATTTTTGCACTACAACTAGCTAAATCTATGGGCGCAAAAGTTATTGCAACATCATCTTCTGCAGAAAAATTAGAAAAACTTAAAGCTTTAGGCGCTGATGAGCTTATAAACTACAAAGATACACCTGAGTGGGGCAAAGAGGTTTTATCTAAGACTAATAATGAAGGGGTTGATCATGTCATAGAAGTCGGTGGCGGTGGTACTTTTGCAGAATCTGTAAGATCCGCAAAGCTAGGAGGTCATATTGCTCTTATTGGTGTTTTAAGTGGACCGTCCGCTAGTGAGATTGTATTGCCAAGGATATTTTTAAAACAAATTAGGCTAAGTGGCATTTCAATGGCAAATAAAGATTCTCAATTGGCTATGATTGATTACTTAGAAAAAACTGATATTAAGCCGGTGATAAGTGATACTTTCGACTTATCTGAATTAGCAGCAGCTTTCCAACATCAAATAGATAATAAACATTTTGGAAAAATATCTATAACGATGAGTTAACCAGAATATTTTAATATGAGAAGTGCTACTGAGGTTTTTGGGCAATGGTTAGAAGAGGGTAAGGATATTGGTATGCAGAATGGGCATACTATCTCTGTTCAAAATATGACCGACTTTGCATTACAAGAAAGAGTCGATATTGGAAACAACTTCAGTTTTTTAGACCTAGGTTGCGGAAATGGCTGGGTTGTAAGGCAAATAGCTAAACATAACTTATGCAATAAGGCAGTTGGGATCGATGGGGCAGAGCAGATGATTCAAGCTGCTATTTCTAGAGGTGCCGAAGAAGAATACATAACTGCTGATATTAATAGTTTTAAATCACCAAATAAATATGACCTGATTCACTCTATGGAAGTTTTATATTATTTAGAAAATCCTACAGATGTTATAAATAATATTGCAAAATCATGGTTGAATAATGGTGGAAGATTTATAGCTGGCATAGATCTTTATTATGAGAATATAGACTCACATTTTTGGCAAGAAAAAGTTGGCACGCCAATGCTCATGTTAAAAGAACCTGAATGGATAGATATATTTAAAGCATCTGGCTTAAAAAATGTAACTTCATGGCGAGCTAACCAAAATAAGGATTGGCAAGGAACACTCGTATTAACTGGAACAAAATAACTATGCATTACTTTCGACCTCTTTATCCATATATTTTTGTTTTGTTGATACTCTTATCCACATCAGCATTTCATACTATTGGTCTTATAAATTTATCAGGGCAAGTTATTCTTTTTACTCTGGTGGTTTGCATACCTCTTTGGAAAACAGGACGAATGAGCTATGTTGATATTGGGTGGCCATGGGGATTGGTATTACTTGGATTAATAAGCTTTGTTTTCAGCGAGGGATACTGGCTTCGATCTTTAATTATTAGTGGTGTAGTTATAGTTATTGGACTTCGCATGGGTCTTGGTGCTTTAAAAATGTGGCAACTTGGCATGTTAGATAAAGAATTTCCAAGATATCAGTATCAGCGTGTTTTATGGAAAGAAGAGGGTAAAGAAAATACTTCATTGGCTTTGCAAATTGATGCTATATCTCAAGGTCTAGCAAATGCATCATTTTTAGCACTCCCAGTATTTTTAATAGCCTCAAATGATTCTAGAAATTTTTCTTTGATCGAATTAGTTGGTTTAGTGATTTTTATTTTGGCATATATCATGGAGTCAGTTGCTGATTATCAAAAACTTGCATTTCTTAGAAAGATGAAAAAAGAAGGTAAGCAAAAACAAGTCTGCAATATCGGATTGTGGAGTTTTTGTAGGCATCCTAACTATTTTGCTGAGTGGATGGTATGGAATGGCGTCTTAATTGCAGCAATTCCGTCATTGCTTGCTATTGACCCTATAAGTTTAAATCTATTTGGTAATGATTATAACGATGGGTTATGGCTTACACTTGCTTGCTTGATTTATGCATCATGGGCTATGTACAAGACTTTGGTTTATACAACTGGCGCAGTCCCATCTGAATACTACTCGGCTCAAAAGAGACCTGGTTATAAACAATACCAACAACAAACAAATAGATTTTTTCCTGGTCCTAGAAGATTAAAATAATTTGCTTATGGTAAAAATATAAATTTAGCTAAAAAAATTACAGCTAAAAACCATGCACCTGATGAAATATTTTTTATTTCACCTGCAGAGATCTTCATTACTACATATGAAATAAAGCCTAGTGCTATCCCATTAGCAATTGAGAAGGTAAGAGGAATCATAATTATCATAATCAGTGCTGGAAGAAGCTCACTTAAATCTGACCAGTCTAGTTTTTCCATACCGCTTAGCATTAATATGGCAACATAAATTAAAGCTCCAGCAGTTGCATATGCAGGAACAATCGCTGCTAGTGGCGAAAAGAAGATAGCTATCAAAAACAAGAAACCAACAACCACAGCGGTAAGACCTGTTCTTCCACCTGCCTCAACACCTGCTGAGCTCTCAACATAACTAGTTACTGGTGCACATCCAAAAAATGAACCAAGAACACTTGAGCTACTATCAGCCTTTAATGCTTTATCTAGATTTAATACCTCACCTGATTCGTCAATAAGCTTAGCTCTTGTTGCAACTCCCAAAAGAGTACCAGCAGTATCAAATAAATTAACGAAAAGGAAAGAAATAATGACACTTATCATTGCAAGATCTAATGCTCCCAAGATATCTAATTTAATGAAAATTGGAGAAATACTTGGTGGATATGAAATAACGCCCTGAAATTGAACTAAATCAAAAAAAATGCCCAATAAAGTGACACTAAGAACACCAATTATTATTGATCCAGACACTTTCCTGTTAGATAAAACAGCTATTAATAAAAATCCTACTGCTGAAAGAAGAGTTTCTATATTCATAAAATTGCCTAAGCTCACAAAAGTTGCATCATTAGCAACTATTATTCCTCCACTTTTTAAACCAATAAATCCTATAAAAAGACCCACACCAGAGCCCATAGCAATTCTTAAGTTCATGGGAATGCTATCAAGCATCCAGCGCCTCAAGGGAGTAACACTCATAATTACAAATAAAATACCAGCTAAAAAAACTGCACCTAGTGCAACTTCCCAGGAATATCCCATTTCTCCGACAACAGTATAGGTAAAGAAGGCATTTAAACCCATTCCTGGAGCAAGACCAACAGGCCAATTAGAGTAAATACCCATTGCAAAGCATGCAATTGCTGCTGCAAGGCATGTCCCTACAAAACTAGCCCCATAATCCATACCACTAGAAGCCATCATCTGAGGATTAACAAAAATTATGTAAGCCATTGTGATAAAAGTTGTAAAACCTGCCAACATTTCTCTTTGAAAAGTAGTATTATTAGACTTTAGTTTGAATGTTCTTTCTAATATTGATTCCATAATAATTTTAAGTATTGATTTTGCACACAAACTATAAGCTTATTAACAATAAAAAAACAATTTAATTTTTTATTTGGCATTCAGATTGCATGTCAATTATTAATATTAACTTATATTTGCATAATTTAAATTATGCTGGGGAAACATAATGAAACCGTATCGTTTTATAAACAAGTATTTTCTAATTACATTAACTATTTTTACTGTTCAGCAGTCCTTTGCTCAACAGAATTTTATTGAAGATGTTATTGTCACAGCTGAAAAGCGAAGCGAGAGCCTTCAAGATATTTCACAATCTGTTTCAGCTCTTACAGACTCAGATCTAGATACAAAAAATATTACATCATTTGTTGACTTAAGTGGAATCGTTCCCGGCGTTACAGTTGCAAAAAATGAAGGATATAAAACTGTTATTTCCATCAGAGGTGTTGGAAATGAAACGAATCAAAATGCTATTGCTGCACCTTCTGTAGCATTCCATATGGATGGTATTTTTATTGCATCCCCATTCTCTTTACAGACAGATTTCATAGATGTTGAGCGTATTGAGGTGCTTAGAGGACCTCAAGGAACTCTTTTTGGCCAAAACTCAACAGGTGGAGCGATTAATGTAATCAGCAAAAAACCAACAACTGATAGTTATGGTGGTAAAGCTGATTTTACTATGGGGACGTATGGCCTAGCAAAATTTAGAACATCAAATAATATTCCATTAAGCAAAAAGCTTGCTACTAGATTCTCAGCTTCTATAACTGAGAGAGATGGCTTCACAAAAAACCTTGTTACAGGTCAAGATCTTGATGACGCAAGCAATATAAGCTTAAGAAGTGATTGGTTATTAGAAATTGATGATATTTCATCATTGAGATTTTTTGGGCAGTATTTCAAAGTCGACAGAAATGGTTCTGCAATGAAAGGTGTTGATGACGTATCTTCTGACCCTAGAGAGCTATATCAAGATTCATTATCAAAACATGATTTAACTTCATTAGTAGTTGCGGCTATTTATGAAACAGATTTAGGATTTGCAAATCTTAAAGTAATGGCAAGTTCACAAGAAGATGATATATCAGTAGATAGAGATAATGACAGACATAACTATGGTGACTTGGTAAAAGTAATACCTGGTTTGGGTCCTAATGCAACCTACCAAAGAGCTGAATACAACTCAGAATCTTCTATAGTTGAAACAAAAACTTTTGAAATTAACTTGGTTTCTAATGAGCCTTTATTTGGGGGGCTTGACTGGACTCTTGGCGCTTTTTACATGGAACATGATATAGAAAATCATATTAGAGGCTATAGAGATAACAATAATGATGGAAACATTCTTTATGAATGTTCAAACTCAAATGCAGTATCTGGATCATGTTATGACCATGACTATGGTATACCTGGACGTTTTGCTGTATTTGATGCTGAGTGGGATTTTGTTACTGATGCATTTCCAAGCAGAGAGTCATATTCTATTTATGCTCAAACTACATACAGTTTTACTGAAGACTTTAGATTGGTTTCAGGTATTCGTTACTCAGAAGATACATTTAGTACAAATGTAGCAAACTTTTATAATGTTGACGTTTTTGAAGCAGCTGGTGATGTAGATAAGGTAACTGGAAAAGTTGTAGGGGAGTTCGATTTATCGGATGATACTATGGCTTATGTATCATTTTCACAGGGCTTTAAACCTGGTGGAAGCAATTTAACTTATGGATATACAGAGGCTGAAGATATAGCTGCTGGAAGACCCGTAGCACCTGCTATGGTTTTTCAAACTTATGAGAGTGAAAATATAGAAGCAATTGAGGTTGGTTTAAAAACAGATTTATTTGATGGTAGAGCTAGGGCTAACTTAGCTTTGTTTTCATATGATTATGAAAACCTTCAGTTCCAAGCAACTGACCCAGATCCATACAGAGGTGGTGTTGCCAACATACCTGAATCTGAAATGACAGGCTTTGAAGCAGAGTTAACTGCTCTATTAACTGATTCATTAAGTTTAGATATGAATTTAGCCTTTTTAGATTCAGAAGTATCATCTGACTATGATGTTTTAGATAATGTAGATGCGTATCAATACTTTTTTGGACAAGAAGATCTACGTTACAACCTAAAAGAAAATGTAAAAGGTAATGCATTAGCAAAGAGTCCTGAATTTACAGCTGATATTAGTATGGTATATGAGTCTGTTTTATCATCAGGTACAGAATTTACTGGGGTTGTTCAGTATGTAAGAAGAGGTGAATTCCAACAAAGAGTATCTAATAATCTCTTAGTGGATAATATTAAGGCTTACAACATATTAAATTTAACAGCTAGCTATAACTTTGTTGGAGATACATGGGGATTAGACCTAATGCTATTGAATGCAACTGGAGTTGAGGGTGTTAATTCAAGTATGACCGATGTATTTGGTGTAGCAGCTACTGGTCTTGAGTATATTGCTCCTCGTCAGTTTATGGCTCGTCTAAGCAAACAATTTTAATTACTAAGCAACTTCAAACATAAATTCAAATGAGACTATGCTATTGTCATGGCATAGTCTCTTTCATAAAATAATCATATGGATAAAAATTTCATTCAGGCTCAAGAATTACTTGAAGATTCTTTTAAACTAGCATGGCAAGTTTATGAAAGTGGATTTCGACCTGACTTTATAGTTGGAGTATGGCGAGGAGGTGCGCCAATAGGAATCGCTGTTCAGGAGTTTTTAGATGTTTTGGGTGTTAAGTCAGACCATATCGCAATAAGAACCTCATCTTATGCAGGAATGGATGAACGTAGTAAAACAGTTCAAGTTTATGGACTAAACTATGTTATCAAAAAGTTAGAATCTGAAGACTCTCTTTTAATTGTTGATGACGTTTATGATACTGGTTTATCTATCAATCAAGTCGTCAATGATCTTAAAAAAGCGTGTAAAAAAAATACACCCGAGATTAGAATTGCGACCCCATACTTTAAACCCAATAAAAATAAAACAGATCGAAAGCCTAATTACTATATTCATGAAACTGACAATTGGTTAGTATTTCCTCATGAATTAGACGGACTGACTATCGAAGAACTAAAAGCTAATAAACCTGAGTTAGGTGATCTAGTTTCGAAGATAACTCATATAATTGATAAGAAAAAGTCGACTTAGTTGTTCCCAAACACATCTCTTGTAAAAACCTTATTAGCAACATCCGTCAATCCATCTTCAACTCTATTAGCAATAATTAAATCACACTTTCGTTTGAATTCATTTAAATCATTGAAAACTTTTATCCCCATAAAAGTTTTTTCATCAAAGTGTGGTTCGTAAATTAGAATTTCTTTTTTAGCTATTTTTAATTTCTTAATTATTTCAAGAACAGCAGACTCACGCCAATTATCTGAACCTTGTTTCATTGCTAACTTATAAATACCTATTCGTTTTGCTGAATGATTTTTTAAATGATCTATTAAAAACTTTTTTCTCTTCTTATTTGAAATCACAGTCGCTTTAATTAATTCTTGTGGTATGGAGTCATAACTTGAAGCAAGCTGCTTTGTATCCTTTGGTAAGCAGTAACCTCCGTAACCAAAGGATGGATTGTTATAGTGATTTCCAATTCTGGAGTCCATAGAAATACCATCAATAATATCCCTTGTATTCAAAGATTTAGATAGAGCAAAACTATCCAATTCATTAAAGAAAGCTACTCTCATTGCCAAATATGTATTTGCAAATAGTTTGATTGCTTCTGCTTCGTTAGGATCAGTTACTAGAGTTGGAATATTTTTTTTTGCAGAACAATCTATAAGTAGATTTAAAAATTTTTTAGCATGACTATGTTTAGATCCACAAACTATTCTAGATGGATTAAGGCTGTCATGAAGTGCAGAACCTTCCCTTAAAAATTCAGGAAAAAAAGCTATATTTAGATTCTTATATTTTTTCTGTATCTCTTTTGTAAAACCTATAGGTATAGTCGATCTGATAATAATAGTACCTTTAAATTTTGTCTTACTAATATCACGGATAACAGATTTAATTGATGAAGTATCAAAGGAATTATCTTTCTCATTATAATTTGTAGGAGTACATACCAATATATATTTAGTATTTTTATAGGCCTCTTCAGCATTGGTTGTAGCAGAAATATCTACTGATTTTTTCTTTAAATATTTGCTTGCCAAGCTATCAACTATTGGTGATTTTCTATCATTTAAGAGGTCAACTTTTTCTGAAGATATTTCTAATACAGAGACAGTATTTCTTTGTGCTAGCGCTATTGCATTTGATAATCCAACATAACCCATTCCTACAACTGCAATTTTCATATCCTATAAACCTACTTGTTAATTATGTTTTGCATTAATTTTTGATTTTCATTTCCCCATTTACACCAAGAGTCTAATACAGGTCTTAAAGACAGACCCATATCAGTTAAAGAGTACTCGACTTTAGGAGGCACAACTTCATAAACTTTCCTGTTTATTACCTTATCTCTTTCCAATTCTCGCAATTGCTTTGTAAGCATTTGCTGGGTGATTGGCGAAAGCACTTTTTTTAACTCGCCAAATCTTATTGGACCCTTCATTAAATTATAAATTATTGCTATCTTCCATTTACCTCCAATTAGTTTAAGTGAATTAGTAATAGGGCAGTTTATTTTATTCATTGTTTACTTGTGAGGATTTACCAAATACTTTTCACCAGTTGCTTGTTTGGCATAAAGCTTAACAATTTCTGGCTTCAGCATTTCTTCAAATGATATTTCTTGGACATATTTACTAGCAAAAGTC
>CAJQGX010000055.1 GCA_905478035.1 uncultured SAR86 cluster bacterium
TCAAAGAGATTGCTCATATATGTTGAGGATACGAACCAAGAACTCTAACTAAAGATCCTGTTGACCTTACCTCTTTAATAGCTAACTTTAACTTATTATCAAACTGATGACCTTCGCAATCAACAAAGAAATCATGCGAATCAATATTTCCTCTTGATGGTCTGGTCTCAATTTTACTTAGATTAATTTTTCTTTTTTCAAAAGGTCGTAATATGTTTATTAATGCTCCAGGATTGTTAACGGTTTGAATTAGGAAAGATGTCTTGTCTTTACCAGTGGACAATATTTCATTTTGACCAATAACTAAGAATCTTGTTTTATTTTCAGAATAATCTTGAATATTACTTTTTTGGAGTTTAAGTTTATATTTCTCTATAGCCAAAGAATTAACTATGCAGAGAATATTTTTATTTTCTTTTGCATACTTAGCTGCTACTGCTGAGCTTGGCATTTCTAACCTTTTAATAGATCCAATATTTTTTTCAATCCATTTACTACATTGACCCAGAGCCTGTGGGTGAGAAGCAATTGCAAAAGCATCCTTAAGATCAAACTTATTTCCTGAGGCGAGTTGATGGTCAATATTTAAATATATTTCGCCAATAATAGAAATATTTTCATTATCAGCTAGGCAGTTTAATGTAGTATTAATTACTCCCTCAGATGAATTCTCAACTGGAACAACACCTATATCGGTATCTCCATTAATTACTTGATAGAAGACATCATCTATTGTTGGTGATGGAATTCGGGAAACTAATGAACCAAAATGATTATCAACAGCAGCCTCAGAATGAGTTCCCTCTGGTCCTAAATATGATATTTTTAGTGCTTCTTCTAAGGATAAACAGCCTGAAATTAATTCTTTATAAATACTCCTTACTTTAGTATTTGATAAAGCGCCATTTTCATTTGCTTTTAATATATTTCTTAAAATATTGGCTTCTCGATCAGGCTTATAGAAAGATGTATTTGGACTAATTTTTGATTTAATTTTTCCTATATCTACAGCCAATGAAGCTCTGCGTTGAATTAATTTTAATAAATCAGAATCTATCTTATCTATCTTAGATCTTAAATTTTTTAACTTATCTTTACTCATTTTTAGCCATATTTTGCTTCAAAGACTTTCATAAAGTCTATAAGCTGATTTACACCCTCTACAGGCATAGCATTATATATACTAGCCCTCATTCCGCCAACTGACCTATGGCCTTTCAAATTTAAAAGCCCTTCCTGCTCGGCTTCTTCTAAAAATTTGGTATCCAGATTGCTGTCAGCAAGAATAAATGGAATATTCATAATTGATCTATTTTCAAATGAAACTGGATTAGTATAAAAACTTGAATTATCGATATAGGCATATAAAGATGAAGCCTTTCTATGATTTTGTTCACGAAAAAAATCTAGGCCTCCAGATTTTTTAATCCACTTAAAAACCTTACCAGCCATATACCATGAAAACGTTGGAGGTGTATTTAGCATTGAATCTGATTCTGAATGTTTCGAGTACCTTAAAATATTGGGCAGGCTTTCATTTTCCATACTCATTAATTCTTTTTCAATTATTACCATGGTTAATCCAGCTGGACCTATATTTTTTTGAGCTCCTGCATAAATTAAAGAAAATTTAGATACATCAATAGGCTCACTAAGAATTACAGATGACATATCTGCAATAAGAGGCTTGCTTAATGTTGGTGGTGAATGGACAGCAACACCTTGAATTGTTTCATTGGGGCAATAGTGCACATATGCAGCGTCTTTAGTTATTGCCCAACTATCAGGACTAGGTGCACTAGTAAAGCCTGAGTCTTCAGAAGAAGCTATGGTATTTATACTGGTAACTTTTGATGCTTCAGATACGGCTTTTTTTGACCATGAACCTGACACAATATAATCAGCAGAAGCCTCTTTGCTTCCAAAATTTAATGGGACCATGGCAAATTGATGAGTAGCACCACCTTGAAGAAATAAAACATCATGAGATTCAGGTATATTTAATATATCTTTAAAATCCTGTTTGGCTTCAGTAGCAACACCATCATAAATTTTTGATCGGTGACTCATTTCCATGATAGACATGCCAGAATCACCCCACTCCAAGAGCTCTTCTTTTACTTCAGCAAGTACTTCTTCAGATATTACTGCGGGGCCAGCGCAGAAGTTCCACTTACGCACTATTCCTCATCATCATCCTCTTCATTTGGGATGGTTACACATTCTATTAACTTCTCGCCTTCTTTAGGAGAAATAATTTTTACACCTTGAGTATTTCTACTTAATGTCGGGACTTGAGTAACTGAAGTTCTTATCATAGTTCCCTTATCACTTATTAACATAATGCCATCCTCGTCCTCAACGAGAGCAGCTGCAACCATTGAGCCATTTCTATCGCTTGTTTTCATGGAAATAACGCCTTGACCTCCCCTATTATGCGAGGGAAAGTCATCAAGTTTTGTTTTCTTCCCATAACCATTTTCAGAAACACATAAAATAGTTTTAAGAGGATCTCCAACCATCAATGAAATTAATTTTTCATCTTTCTTGAGCCTAATTCCTCTGACGCCTCTAGCTGTTCGTCCCATAGCACGAACATGAGATTCATTAAATCTTATTAATTTTCCTGAAGAGGCAGCAAGAAGTATTTCATCATCTCCAGAGGTTATTGCAGTTCCAATTAACTTATCATCATCATCGAGGTTTATTGCCTTGATACCAGATTTATATTTCTTAGCAAAAAGACTTAGACTAGTTTTTTTAGTAGTCCCCTTTTTTGTTGCCATAAATATAAATTGATTATCTGAAAATTCAGCCACTGGCAAAATATCACTGACCGATTCATCGTCATCTAGATTTAGCATATTAACTAATGGTCTACCTTTTGATGTTCTTGAAGCTACAGGGATTTCATAAACTTTTAACCAAAATACTTTGCCTTTAGTTGTAAAGCATAAAATCTGCATATGACTGCTTAAAACATATAAGTTTTGAATTAAATCTTCTTCTTTTACAGCAGCTGCAGCCTTACCCTGACCGCCTCTTCTTTGTTCTCTGTACTCATCAAGCGGTTGAGTTTTTGCATACCCACTTCTGGAAACTGTTAGAACTCTCATTTCTTCAGGTATAAGATCTTCATTTGTTATACCACGACGTGTATCGTTAATTAATGTTCTTCTTTCATCTCCAAAATTATTTTTAACTTCCTCAAGCTCGGAGATCATCAGATTTTTTAGAACTTCTTTATCATCAAGTATTTTTTGAAGATCAATAATTTTTGCAACAATATCAGCAAACTCATTACTGAGATTATCTTGCTCAAGGCCTGTAAGCCTAGCAAGCCTTAGCTCAAGAATTGCTTTAGCCTGATCAGAAGAAAGTTTATATTTTTTACCCTTAATTCCTAATTCTTTACTTAGACCTTTTGGTTTACATGCATCACTTCCAACTTTCTTTAGAATTGCCTCAACAGGACCAGCTTTCCAATCTTTTTTACATAGAGCTTCTGCTGCAAGTTTTGGATCTTTAGATTTCTTGATAATAGTAATGACTTCATCAATATTAGCTATTGCCACCATTAGGCCTTCAACTATATGCCCTCTCTCTTTTGCTCTTCTAAGATCATATTTAGTTCTTTTAGTAATAATATCTTTTCTATGCTTAATGAAAGCTTCAAGCATCTCTTTAAGATTTACTTCCTTGGGTTGGCCATCTACAAGAACAGTAAAGTTTATGCCAAATGATTGTTCAAGCTGTGTTTGTGCAAATAGATTATTTTCAAGAACTTCAACGGAATCACCTTTTCTGACTTCTATAACAACTCTAAGACCATCTTTATCTGACTCATCTCTTATTTCAGTAATGCCTTCAATTTTTTTATCCTTTACAAGCTCAGCAATTTTTTCAAGCATCCTAGCTTTGTTAACCATATATGGAATTTCATTAACGATAAGTGATTGTTTGCCAGACTTCTCATCCTCTTCAATAGAAGTATTCGATCTTGTATGAATAATGCCTCTTCCGGTCTTATATGCCTCATAAATCCCAGCTCTGCCATCAATAGTTCCACCAGTTGGAAAGTCAGGACCAGATATATCTTTGATCAATTCATCTATTGAAAGTTTAGGATCATTAATAAGATTAATACTTGCATTTAGAACTTCCGTTAGATTATGAGGAGGTATGTTAGTGGCCATACCAACAGCAATACCTGATGAGCCATTTACAAGAAGCGTTGGAATTTTAGTAGGTAAGACATCTGGAATAAATTCGCTACCATCATAATTTGGTGAATATGAAACAGTTTCCTTTTCAAGGTCCCCATACATTTGATCAGTAATTTTAGCCATTCTGACTTCTGTATATCTCATCGCTGCTGGCGGATCACCATCGATTGATCCAAAGTTTCCTTGACCTTCGACTATTGGATATCTCATAGAAAAATCTTGAGCCATTCTTACCATTGCATCATAGACTGCACTATCACCATGAGGGTGATATTTACCAATAACATCACCTACAACTCTTGCTGATTTTTTATAAGGTTTATTATAAGAATTTTTAAGATCATACATTGCATATAGAATCCTTCTATGGACTGGTTTTAAGCCATCTCTTATGTCAGGAAGAGCTCTGCCATGTATAACACTTAATGCATAACTTAGATAAGATTGTTTAAGCTCATCTTCAATATTTACGGATATTACTTCTTTTGCGAAATCACTCATTTTGATAGTCTTTTTTGTTAAAAAATAGGTCCTTTAATTAAGGTTTATTTTAACATAAATAACTAGTGATTTATTCTTTAAATTCTGAAACTAATCCACCAATAGACTCTTTAGCATCTCCAAAAAGCATTCTTGTATTTTGTTTAAAGAATAGGGGATTTTGAACGCCAGCAAAACCAGAAGACATTGATCTTTTTAGAACAAAAACTGTCTTTGCATTATGGACTTCAATGATAGGCATCCCATAAATAGGACTTCCTGGCTCTTCAGTTGCAGAAGGATTCACAACATCATTTGCGCCAATTACTACAGCAACATCTACGGCATCCATTGTTGGATTAACATCATCAGGTTCTGCAAGAACATCATATGGAACATTTGCTTCTGCCAGAAGCACGTTCATATGGCCTGGCATTCTTCCTGCAACTGGATGTATTCCATATTTTACTTCTGTACCATTTTCTTCTAATAACTCTCCAAGCTCTCTGACAACGTGCTGAGCTTGTGCTACAGCCATGCCATATCCAGGAATAATTAATACGGAGCTTGCGCTTTCTAAAATTAAATATGCATCTGAAACACTTATTGGACTTACTTCTCCCTGCTCTTCTGCAGATGAGCCACTTGAGCTAGAACTTGCATAGCCAACAAACAAAATATTATTTATAGATCTGTTCATTGCCTTGGCCATTATGACTGTCAAAATAAGGCCGCTGGCGCCAACCAATGAACCTGCAACAATCAAAACATTATTCAATAACAATAAGCCAGCAAATGCAGCAGCAATTCCTGAGAATGAATTCAACAAAGATATGACAACAGGCATATCACCACCACCAATTGGAAGCACGAAACCAATACCACCCATAAGTGTTAGGACTAGTAAGACAGTGAAGAATTCAAAATTTGTAACCAATAAAGGCGTGACAAAAACAGAATAAATTAAAAACACTAATGAAGCATAAAAAATAGTTGTAAATATTTTTGTAATAAAAGATGTTTTTGCTATCTTGATTTTCTCAGCTAACTTACCGTAAGCAATAAGACTCCCAGTAAATGTAACTCCACCAATATATAAAGTAGTCATTACCAATACATGTTGGAACAAATTATCTGGGATTGAATTATACTCAGACCAAGCAATCAGAAAAGTTGCTAAACCACCAAAACCATTAAACAGGGCTACCATTTCAGGTATCGAAGTCATCTTTACTTTTAAAGCAATGATAGAACCTATTAGGGCTCCTAAAGCGATACCTCCTAAAAGGACTAAAGGATTGACTATATCAATAACAGTTATTCCTACAGCAATAAACATTGCTAAGGCAGAAAAGAAGTTACCTTTTACGGCTGTATCTTCTTTTCCTAACATCTTGATTCCAGTTATAAATAATATTGATGAAAAAATGTATACAATATTTTGTATTGCTGATATTTCTGAAAGGAAGGTCATAATTATTTCTTCTTAAACATTTTTAACATTCTGTTAGTAACTAAATAACCACCGAATACATTTATAGATGCAAAAGTAACAGCAAAAAAAGCTATCATATTTTGCAAATCTGATTCCCTTGAAAGCACAAGAGCTCCTACAAGTGCAATACCTGAAATTGCATTGGCGCCTGACATTAAAGGAGTATGTAAGGTGCTTGGAACTTTTGCGATTAACTCGAGACCTAAGTAGATAGATAAAATCAAAACAAAGCCAAGTAAAATATATGTTTCCATTATTTAAACCTCTCATTAGTTACATTCCCATCATAAACAAGAACACTACTTTTAATTATTTCATCTTCGAAATCAAAAATAATGTTATTTGCCTCTTTGTCATGAAAATCACATATCCAATGATTGAAATTATTAGAAAGTGCTAGTGAAGCATGGCCTGCCACTTTTGAAGCTAAATTAGAAAAACCAACTATCTTGACACCATTTTTTATAACGACCTCATCAAGCTTAGATCCTTCAACATTTCCACCAGACTCAACAGCCATATCAAAAACAACACTACCTGGTCTCATCTTTTCTAGTGTTTTATTATCAATTAATTGAGGTGCAGGTCTGCCAAATAGTTGAGCTGTAGTAATTACAATATCAGATCTTGCACAAACTTCAGACTGAAGATCTTTTTGTTTTTGAATTTGTTCCGGACTTAATTCTTTGGCATACCCTTGATCTGTTTGACCAGTTTCACCTAAATCAATTTTCACAAATTTTGCACCCAAAGAGTTGACCTGCTCTTCTACAACATCTCTTGTATCAAATGCTTCAACTCTAGCGCCAAGTCTTTTTGCTGTTGCAATTGCCTGAAGGCCAGCAACCCCAACACCAATAACAAAAACCCTGGCCGGCTTAAGAGTTCCTGCAGCAGTCATCATCATTGGGAGAGCAGTTGATAATAAGTTAGCTGACTCTAAAACTGATACATATCCAGCTAGATTGGCCTGAGAGCTTAGAACATCCATTTTTTGTGCTCTTGTTATCCTAGGAATAAATTCCATGCTAACTAAATTAATTTTAGAGGTTACACAAGCATCTATTAAGGCTTGATTTGAAAAAGGGTTAACCATTCCCAACAAAGTTGATCCAGATTTCATTGAAGAGATTTCATCTACAGTTACTGGTTGGTTTGTAATTAGTAAGTCAGAATTTTTCAAACATTCTTCTCTGCTAGATATGTTGAGACCTAATTCCTGAAAATCTTTATCTGATGTAAATATTCCCTCTCCTATACCTTCTTCAAAGTATATATCAGCATCGAGTTTAGTTAATGCTGAAACTGTATCAGGATGTATCGGAGATCTATTGTCTAATTTGTCAGAAGATTTTAATGCTGAAATTATCACAATAATTTAATAAAATTAGTTATGTAGTGAAGTAAATCTTATTAAAATTAAAATGTCAATTCAAATTATAAACCCCATCAAAATAAGATAAAAATAAAAAAATCCTTGTAGTTTTACTACATTGTTTAAATAAATTTAGTTGTGTATTAATGAATTCAATATGTTGTAAAATACTGCAATGAATATAGACCAACAAGAAGTAAACAAATTTGCTGAACTTGCTCAAAAGTGGTGGGACAAAGGCGGCGACTTTAAACCACTTCATATTATCAACCCCTTAAGAGCTAAATATATTGAAAATAAAATTTCATGCAAAGGAAAAGAAATTTTAGATGTTGGTTGTGGAGGTGGACTCCTGTCTGAAGCGCTTCATGATTTTGGTGGACATGTAACTGGTATTGATGCAGCAGGTCCTGGTATAGAAATAGCAAAATTACATGCAGATAAAGATAAAAAATTGATTACGTATATAGAGTCTACAGCTGAGGATCTTTTAGAATCATCTGAAAAAAAATTTGATATTGTTACCTGTCTTGAGGTTCTAGAGCATGTTCCAGATCCAAAATTGCTTGTAAAAACATGTTGTGAGCTTTTGAAGCCTGGAGGTCATTTATTTTTATCTACAATCAATAAAAATCCTAGATCGTGGATAACGGCTATAGTTGGTGCTGAATATATTTTTAATATACTTCCTAAAGGAACGCATGAGTTTGATAAATTTATCAAGCCCTCTTCCCTAGCAGCATATATTAGAGATGCAAATGTTGAACTATTAGAGTCTAAGGGCATGTTTTACAATCCGATTACGCACAAAGCAAATCTTAATAATGATCTTGGTGTGAACTACTTGATGTATGCAAGAAAATTATAAAACTAAGCTTGTTTTATTTGATCTAGATGGGACGCTGGTCGACACTGCGCCTGATTTCATACTTTCTTTAAACAACATTCTTCATAGGAATAATAAAGAACCATTAGATAGTAGTATTATTAGAAATCATGTTTCTGATGGTTCTGCAAAACTAACTGAAATAGGTTTTAAGCTCACAAGCGACCACCCTTTCTTCAATAAATATAGACAAGAGTTATTAGACGAATATGAAAAAAATATAACCACATCATCAACCCTCTTTGAGGGCATAGATTTTGTATTAGAATTCTTAAATAGCAAAAAAATACTTTTTGGAATAGTCACAAATAAGCCATTTAAGTATGCAAAGCCAGTAGTTGAGCATTTTAGAGAATTAGATAATTCTAAAATATTAGTATGTCCAGATGACATAATAAATATAAAACCTGATCCAGAGGGAGTTCTTTATGCTTGTGCAGAACTCGATATAGATCCATCTGAAACAATATATATTGGCGATCATCCAAAAGATTTACAAGCGGGTCTAAGTGCTGGTTCTAAGGTCATTGGCTGTAAGTATGGTTATTCAATCAATGAAGATACCGATACATATGGAGCTAACTTAATAGATAAACCACAAGAAATCATTTCACTTATTAAATAAATATGAAAGATAAAAGTAATTTTGATAAAAATTTTTTATCAGGCAAAAACATATTAATTACAGGCTCTACAAACGGTATAGGAAAACAAATTGCGCTTGGATTAAGTTCATATGGAGCAAATATAATATTACATGGTAGGAATGAGGATGCTCTAGACGCTATATATGATGAGGTTAGTAATAAATATAAAACTAACCCTAAAATAATTAAATGCGATTTAAATGAATTAAATGAAAACAAGGCTCAAGAATTTGCAAATGCAATTATTGAATCATATGAGTGTCTTGATGGAATAATTCATAATGCAGCAATAATCGGAAAAATGTCTTCTATATCTGATTATGATTATGAGACATGGCAACAAGTTCTAAATATCAATATAACTAGTTCATACTTGTTAACGAAGTACCTATTTCCATTAATGGAAAGGTCATCTAATCCAAGAATAATCTTCACTTCATCAGGTGTTGCTGAAAAAGGAAGAGCGTTCTGGGGAGCTTACGCAGTATCGAAAGCCGCAGTAAAATCTTTAGCCGAAATACTGCAAGAAGAACTTGAACCAATATCAAAAATTAAAGTCTTTAATTTTGATCCTGGTAAAACAAAAACTTCTATGAGAGCTTTCGCATATCCTGCAGAAGACCCAGGCAGTCTTAAAGATGCAGCCATGCTACTAAATGATTATTTATGGATGCTCTCTGAAGAAAGCAATAATTCAAATATAAGATATATTAAGTTTGATTAAGGCTTGCCCATAAATAAAGACAAAGATAAGTTCTATAAGGAGCATATTCTTTTACTGATGATGTGGCGTCAGCAAAAAAGCTTTTACACGCCTTATTAATCGCTAAATCTCCTGAAATAAATACATCCGCACTGCAAAGGTAGAACATTTTCAATGAACACAAGGTCCATGGACCAACTCCTCTTATTTTTAAAAAGAAATTATCAATTTCAGATTCTTTCATTTCTAAAATCCTGTTAGCAGATAGTGATTGTAATTCCTTGTTTTGTAAAATATCGAAAATATAAGATGCTTTCGGGCGAGAAAGTCCCTGTTCTCGTAATTGATCTTCAGAAAATGAATTTGTACTTTTTATATATTTGTAGGTTTTCAACCAAATTGATTTAGCAGCTTTAGTAGAGACCTGCTGGCTTATGATAGTTTTAATTAAAAATAAATCTATTGATAAATTATGTGTTCTAGAAGTCAGAGATATGACTCTAGAGTTTACTAAGAACTTATGAAATTTTTTATGATTTTTCTGTTTTGAGATCTTTAAAAGAAACTTATAAGCTAATTTTGCGTCATCCGCCATAATTCTTTAAGAGCATAATTTCATTTTCATTTAGTTCTTTAGTTTTTCCTTTTTGTAGTGTCGATGGAAGAAAGATTGGACCAAACCTTGTTCTTTTTAATCTGCTAACTTCTAGATCTAGTGCTTGAAATATCTTTCTTACTTCTCTATTTTTTCCACTTACTAAACATACTGAAAACCATTGATTGGTTCCGTTTTTTTCGCCCTCTACAACATCTGTAAATTTATGAACCTCATCATCAATCAATATTCCTTTAAGCATTGTTTCTTTTTTTTCTGGCGTAAAATCACCGCGAGCTCTTACGAGATATTCTCTATCCAGAGTATTTGAGGGATGCATACAGTAATTTGCGAAGGAACCATCATTAGTAAATAACATTAATCCAGAGGTATTTATGTCTAATCGACCAATTGAGATCCAATTTCTTTGATTATAAGCATTTGGTAGATAGTCATAAACAATTGGAATTTTTTTCTCTCTTGCATTTGATGATAAGACTCCTTCAGGCTTATTTAAGATAATTACCTTTAAATCAGTCTCTTTTACTTGGATAACTTTACCTTCAAACTCAACAATATCCTGATTACTTACTGTTGCTCCAATCTTTGCAAGATTTCCATTAAGAGAAACCTTCCCTTCTTTAATTAATACCTCGCAAGCTCGTCTCGAGCCGATGCCAGCTCTAGCAAGATATTTTTGCAATCTTTCTGACATACTCGGTTTATTTAAACAACTTCAGATAAGACTTGAGTATCTGAATCTTCGTCTATTTCAGGAAGCTCTGGAAGGCTTGAAATATTCTTAAGGTTTAAATCATCTAAAAATTCCTTTGTGGTTGAGTATAAAGCAGGTCTTCCAGGAGCATCTTTAAAACCAGTAACCTTTATCCAGTTTCTTTCAAGTAATGATCTAACACTTTGAGTACTAACACTGACACCTCTAATATCTTCAATATCACCTCTAGTAACAGGTTGTTTATATGCAATGATAGAAATTGTTTCCATCAAAGCTTTTGAGATTCTTGGAGTTCTTTCATTCCATAAATGAGTAATTGGGGCACTATAAGATTGTTTAATTTGCAACCTAAAACCTGATGCTACTTCAATGATTTCTAAAGATGATGCCTCATATCTATGCTCAAGCTCATTAATGCATTTTTTAATATCAGATAGTTCTGCAATTACTCCGTCTGACTCCAATAGCCCTCTTATTTCAGAAAGTCTAAGTGGTCTTCCAGCACCAAATAATAATGCTTCAACTGTATTCACTGTTTGTATATTCAATTTTAAGCTCCTCTAAGAGATTTTAGAAAAATTTCATCTGTTTTATTTTGAATCAATTCAACATGCCCATCTTTAGCTAACTCTAAAGAAGCTAAAAAAGTAACAACCACCCCATGCCTGCCTTCGGCTTTTCTTAATGTTTTTGAAAAACTTACTACATTTCTTTTTGCTAGGATTTCCATGATTATTTGAATACGTTCTTGTGTAGACAATTCTTCAAAATCTATTTGATGACTTAATTTTAAATCAGGCCTTGATTTTATTTCGTAAAAAATAGAGGCTAGTTCTTCTTTTGTGATGAATATTTCTTTTTTTTCAATCTTTATCTCAGGCAGAGCTGCTGATGCTGTATAAAAATCTCTATCTACTCTTGGAAGTAAAGCTAGTTTTTCTGATGCAAGCTTATATCTTTGATACTCTTGCAATCTTTTAATTAATGCTGATTTTGGATCTTCCTCCTCATCATCATGTATTTCTCTTGGGAGCATCATCCGAGATTTAATTTCTGCCAACGTTGCAGCCATTACTAAATATTCTGCAGCTAACTCAAATTGCAAAGCATCCATTAAATCAATATATTTGATGTACTGATCGGTAATATTAGAAACATCTAACTCAAGAATATTAATATTTTCTTTTTTAATGAGATAAAGAAGAAGATCCATTGGACCTGAGAATGTTTCTAAGCAGAGCTCTAAGGCATTAGGCGGTATAAATAAATCCTCAGGGAGTGTTTCATAGGGCTGGCCCATGACCATCGGAAACTCTAATTGTGTTTGAGTAGTATTTTGCATGATAAACACTACATAGTGTAAGTTTTAAAGCTTATTAATACAACATATAGTGTATGTATAACAACAAAATAATTTTTAAAAAGAAGAGTAAAGATTATTTTAAGTATCTTTTTTTAATAATACCTACTATTTTAATTTCATTCATTTAATATTGATGACGTGAATATTTAAAACTAATTGATAAATGAACTACTCAACAGATAATACAAGAATAATTGATAGAAAAAAGGTCCCTGCACCCTACGAGCTTGTTAATAAACTTCCAATTGACGATGCAATTTCAAAATTAGTTTATGGGACTAGACAAGAAATAAGTCAGATACTTCATAACAAAGATGATAGATTGCTTGTGGTTGTTGGGCCCTGCTCAATTCATGATCCAGATAGCGCCATTGAATATGCTAAAAAATTAATTGAGCAGAATATAAAATATAAAGAAGAGCTCCTTATCGTTATGAGGGTTTATTTTGAAAAACCCAGAACAACAGTTGGCTGGAAAGGCTTGATAAATGATCCTGATTTAAATGAGACATATAATATTGGCAAGGGTGTCGAAATGGCAAGAAAGCTTCTTATAGACTTGGCAAGATTAAACCTTCCTGCAGGCACTGAATTCCTAGATCCAATTTCTCCTCAGTATATTACAGACATAATATCTTGGGGTGCGATAGGTGCCAGAACTGCAGAAAGCCAGATTCACAGAGAGTTAGCTTCAGGTTTGTCATGCCCAATAGGTATAAAAAATGGTACTGATGGAAGCCTAAAAGCTGCGATTGATGGAATTCAGGCAGCAAATCATTCACATGTATTTTTAGGCGCTACAAAAGAAGCCGATATTGCTATGCTTAAGACTGCAGGAAATAATGACAGTCATATAATATTAAGAGGTGGTAAAGAACCAAATTTTGATGCTGAATCGGTTGCATCAACGCTCTCTGCACTCAAGGAAGCTGAGGTTAATGAATCAATCATGATTGATGCAAGTCATGGTAATAGTCAAAAACAATTTAAAAAACAAATATCTGTTGTAGATACAATATCTCAACAAATTGAGGCAGGTAATAAAAATATAACTGGTGTAATGATAGAAAGTCATCTCGTTGAAGGTAACCAAAAAATTACAGACAGCCTCAATTATGGACAAAGCATAACCGATGCATGTATTGGATGGGATGATACGATTACTTGCCTTGATAGCCTTAGTAGTGCTGTTAAAAAAAGGAGAGGTTTGTAGAGCATTGAAAGGTTCTGAAAAAATTTTTTTCTCTAAAGACGTTGCTGAAACACTTGGAATTGAGTCGGCAATAATATTAGAGTTATATCAAACTCAAAAAATATCTCATTCAAATGATTTAGAAGCTATAAAGAAATCTTTAGTAGAAGTTGCTCCTTTTTTAGATCAAAAGAATTTAGAAGAGAATATTAATAAATTAGTAAAATATAAATTTATAAACGCCATTAAAAAAATAGGTGGCTTTAATGTCCAAGAAGCGCCTACTAATAATTCGCAAAAAAATAAAATCACATCAGAATGGAACCCATCTAAAGAAGCAATTGAGATTCTTCAAATGAGCCAAATTGAAGAAGATTTTTATTATAAAAAACTTCAAGAATTTAAATTATATTGGATAGAGAGAGGACAAGAAAGGAATAACTGGAACACCTCATATATTGATTATATTAGGAGGGAATGGGCTAAAGAAAAAAGCTCTAATAAAGGCCTACCATACGTATTAGATACAAACTGGACACCAAGTGATGATGTGTTTGATATCCTTGAATTATCTGAAATATCAAAAGAATCAGCTTCAAGATACTTAAGAGAGTTTATACTGTACTGGAAAGAAAATGGCTCAGCCTTTACAACATGGAATTCAAAATTTATAGAACATGTTAAAAGAAGGCATCTAGGCAATCAAAATCAAAACAATGAAGAAAGTAAAAAACATACTGAACCAGGAAAGTACACAAAGGACTTTACATCAAGAAAAAGTGACTCATCCTGGGCATCAGAAATTGAACTCTAATAAAAAAGAATTTATAGATTCAATAGATAATCTATTTTTGAAGCTGGAGCTTGCGTACCACTATCAATTTTATAAAGTATTTGGAACAGATGAGCGATTAAGTGAAGGTAAAAAACTATGGGCTGTAAGTTTAAAAAGCTTTTCATTAGAAACTATTGCACAAGCTATTGAAAACGTAATCGGATCACAATCCTATCTTCCTACTCTTACAGATATTGTTAAGGCTTGCTCAGAAATAAATAGTTATGATGGCTTTCCATCAGTTGAGGAGGCCTACATTGAAGCACGAAAATCCTTTTCTCCAAGACAGCAATATCCATGGAGCCATCCTATTGTTTACTTTACTGGTAAGAAGATAGGTTGGAATTTATTAGATGAGAGAGATAGTAAAGAGCTATTTCATTCCTTTAAGAAAATTTTTAATAGATACAAAAAAAATGCTGTGGATGGTGTAGAGTTTAAAATTGAGCCCATAAAAGAAATACCTCAATCTAAGCCTTTAAATAAAAAACTATTTGAAAGTTTAAGAAAGAAACATAAGGTTTAACTAATTAAATATTTACCCTTCATTCATAGAGTAGTATCATATGATGTATGCAGTGTAAACATTATGACTAATTATTAAGATATGACTAAAAATATAAGAGTATCGCTATACATTTTCATTCCTGTTCTGCTATGGATGCTATCAGGCTTCCTAGTAAATGAGGTCGAAGATGCTGACACTTTAGAAACCAATCTTTTTAAAGTAGGCAGTAAATTAAGTAATGCTATTTCATATCAACCATCAATCAAATTAAAAGCAACCTCTCGATCAGAAGCAAGAGTTAATGTAAGGGCAAAAACATCAGGAGAAGTTGTTAAAATTGGTGCTACTCAGGGACAATTTATTAATAAAGGATCAATTTTATGCAGTCTAGGTGTAGTTGAATTAAATAGAACTGAAGTTAAGGCTCCTTTTTCAGGCTATATTGAACAAATTGTGAAGCCAGGTAATTTTTTAGAAAGAGGTCAAAACTGCGCAACAATTATTCAACTAAATCCAATTATATTTGTTGCCGAGGTTCCTGAATTTAGCATTAATAAGATTGAAACTGGTCAAGAGGTTTCTATGAAACTTGTTACAGGGGAATTATTAAAAGGAAATTTAACTTTTGTTTCTAAAAGTGCATCGCCCTCAACAAGAACTTTTAAGGTTGAATCACAAATACCAAATAAAGATGGCGAGGTAAGAGATGGCATTACTGCTGAAATGACTATTAAGACAAAAATAGTTAAAGCTCATAAAATTTCACCTTCAATATTGCTATTGAATGATGCAGGTATAGTTGGTGTGAGATCAATTAAAGATAATATTGTAAAATTTAATGAAGTGATAATACTTGAAGACTCAGAGTCAGGATTATGGATTACCGGATTACCAGAAACCCTTGAATTAATTGTTCAAGGTCAAGGCTTTGTAGAAGATGGTCAAAAGGTAATATCTGACAGGTTATGACTAAAATTGTAGATTTTGCTTTATCTAAAGCAAAAACAACTCTGATGATCGCATTTATGATCATCATTGCAGGCTCTTATGCGAGACAAGAAATATCTATTGCAGCCTCTCCTAATGTTCAGCTTCCATTTATAAGTGTATCTGTATATTTAGATGGTGCTTCTCCAAATGATACTTCAAGGCTTATAGCAAAACCTTTAGAAAATAGACTTATGACAATCACTGGTGTTAAAAACATCAGCTCTAGAAGTGTTCTAAGTTTTGCTAGAATTTTTTTAGAATTTGAAGTTGGATATGATATGGATAAGGCTTTGGTTGATATCAAGCAAGCCGTTGAAGAAACCAAGTATGAGCTTCCTAGGGAAGCTGAAGATCCACAAATATCAGAATATTCTGAGGCAAGCTTTCCTGTAATGAATATTAGTATTGTTGGAAAAAGTTCTATTAGACAAAAGGTTTTTTATGCAAAAGATTTAAAAGATAAAATAGAGGGAATTGAAGAAATTCTTGAAGCTAATCTTTCAGGAGCACCTGAGGAAGTTCTTGAAGGTGTTATTAATAAATCTCGTATGGAGTCATACGGAGTAACGCTTAGCGATATTTACTACTCTGTTGCTAATAACAATCTTATTATTCCTGGTGGCACTCAAGATACAGGCAAAGGTAGTTTTAATATAGAGGTGCCAAGTGTTATAGAGTCTGCTCAAGACGTCTATTCTATTCCAATCAAGGTTACAGAAGATGCAATAGTTACTTTAGGTGATATAGCAGACATTAAGAGGACATTTAAAGATTTTACTTCCTATGCAAGAGTAAATGGCTTAGATGCTGTAACCCTCGAAGTACGTTTAAGAGAGGGAGCAAATGCAATTGATGCATCTAATGACATTCGTAATATTTTAGAAGAGTATAAAAAGACTCTGCCTGAGAACTTAAAGATTTTAATATCAGATGATGATACTGTTTATGCTATTGAAATGGTGAAAGAACTGAATGGCAATATTATTACTGCTGTTGTTCTTATCATGGTGCTTGTTATTGCAAGCATGGGCTTCAGGGTATCTATGTTAGTTGGTCTTTCAATACCATTCTGTTTTTTATTTACTTATTTAACATTTTATTCTTTTGGTATGGAAATTAATTTTCTAGTCATGATGGGTTTATTGCTAGGGATGGGAATGTTAATTGATGGAGCAATTGTTATAACTGAATATGCTGATAAAAAAATTAGTGAGGGTCTTTCAAGATCTGAAGGCTACAAAATGTCATCAAAAAGAATGTTTTATCCAATTCTTGCCTCAACAGGTACAACTATGGCAGCATTTATTCCTGTTATGCTTTGGCCTGGTTTCACTGGACAGTTCATGCGATATCTTCCTATTACCGTTTTTACTGTCTTGATAGGTTCATTATTATATTCGTTAGTTTTAATACCAGTTTTGGGTACCTATCTAGGGCAAACAGAATCTACTCTTAATAAAAAAGAAAAGAGAGAGTCAATATTTAAAAAATTGACAGAACTTTATGGAAAACGTATTTCAAAATTTGTTAAAAATCCAGTTGAGACATGTTTAGCAGTATTTTCTCTTCTACTACTAATTATTATGAGCTATTCATATTTTGGTAAAGGTACTATCTATTTTGCTCTTGTTGATCCTGTTCAGGCTGAGGTAACAATTAAAGCTAGAGGAAATTATTCTGCTCTTGAGACTAAAGAAATTGTTGAGAAAGTTGAAGAGAGATTTCTTGCTGTAGAAGGCTTAAGTAGTGTCTACTTAAGGGCTGGTACCGAGTGGTGGAACTCTGGTGCAGATAAGATAGGTGGAGGTTTTATCGAAGTAGCTCCAGCTGCTAACAGAACAAGATCAGGCCTTGAAATAATGGAATCATTGAATGAATCAGTAAACAATCTTCCTGGAATATTTGTTGAGATTAAGGCTGATATTGGAGGGCCTTCTTTTGACACTCCAATAGAATTGGACATATTGGGCAACTCAGAATTTGCAGTAAATCGTGCGGTTGATGAGGTTGAAAGCTATCTCAGGAATGAAGTAACTGGATTGATTAATATAACATCGACTAAGCCCTACCCCTCAGTAGAATGGAGTGTAGAAGTGGACAAACAAAAGGCAGCACAACTTGGAGTGAGTGTTGTAGATGTGGGAGCTCTAGTTCAAATGCTAACAAATGGTTATAAAGTAGGAGAATACAGACCTGATGATTCAAGAGATGAAGTAGAAATTAGAGCAAGGTTTCCTGAGTCCGATAGAACCATCACAGGTATACAAAATCTTAATGTAACGACTCTTAAAGGATTAGTTCCAGTAAGCTCTTTTATATCTGTAATCCCTAAAGAAAATAGACAGACTATTAATAGAAGAAATGGTAAATTTTCACATGAAATTGGGGCTGCTACACTTGATGAATCTGAAGTTTCTGCAAAGGTTCAAGAAATTGATCAGTGGCTTCAAAAAAAGGATCTAGGACAAGGTGTTACATATAAATTTTCTGGCATGGCAGAAGAAACAGAAGAAGTTAATAACTTTATGATTGCAGCTGGAATAATGGCGGTTTTTATTATGCTGGTAATGCTGCTTACACAATTTAATAGTTTCTATCAATCATTCATAATACTAACATCTGTAACTATTTCATTTGTTGGGGTTCTTTTAGGTCTTTTAATTACAGGCAAGCCTTTTAGTACTACCATGACTGGACTTTCAATAGTGACTTTAGCTGGAATTGTGGTTAATAATAATATTGTATTAATTGATACTTTCAATAAATTAAGATCAGAATCTCCACATATAGAACAGTCTGAACATATCATTAATGCATGCAAACAGAGACTTAGACCTATCTTATTAACCTCTTTAACTACTATATTTGGTCTCTTACCTTTGGCAATGGGATTAAGTGTAGATATTATTGCTAGAGATATAATTGTAGGGAGTAGAATTGTTGACTGGTGGTCAAATTTGGCAGTTTCAATTGTATTTGGTCTTGGTTTTAGTACCTTTATAACTCTAATACTAACTCCAGCGGTATTAGCACTTCCATACGCTTTAAAAAATGATTTTAAAAAAATTTTTAAAGCAGTCAATTAATAAATTACAATAAAGCATGTCTAATTCAAATAAAAAAATTGATTTTGAGTCTTCTTTAAAGGAGCTTGAATCTATTGTCACAAAACTAGAGGATGAAAATATTAATTTAGAAGATTCAGTCAAGTCATTTGAAGCAGGAATAAACCTTGTAAAGCAATGTCAAAAACAACTTGAAGAGGCTGAGCTAAAGGTTAAAGAGCTTCTGGATGATGGTACTGCCGCAGAGCTAGATAATTCATAGTTTATAAATGGTCTCTCAATACCTATCGGAAGTAAAAGAGCTTGTAAAAATTAAGGTTACCGATAGTATTGGAAATTCAAATCTAATAGAAGAATCTATGCTTTATTCAGCGATTGCTGAAAGTAAAATGGTTCGAGCTGGTTTAATATTTGCTTCTGCTAAAACGAATCCTTATCTTGAAATGGAAAGCGTAGTTACATTAGCTTCATCAATTGAGTTAATGCATACTTATTC
>CAJQGX010000056.1 GCA_905478035.1 uncultured SAR86 cluster bacterium
CAGGAATAACTGGATTTACTTTTCCAGGCATTATGCTGCTACCAGGCTGAAGAGCCTCAAGTTCTATTTCTCCTAAACCTGTCAAAGGTCCGCTATTCATCCATCTTAGATCATTAGAAATTTTCATTAAAATAACACTTAAATTCTTTAAAGCTGAAGATAACTCAACAGCATTGTCTACAGAGCTAAGGCCTTGAAAAAAGTTTTTAGCTGGCTTCGTTTTAAACTTAGTTAGCTTATTAACCTCAGTACAAAAAGTTTTGGAAAAATCTTTATGGGTATTAATTCCGGTTCCTATAGCAGTACCACCTTGCGGCAGGTCATTCATTCTTTGAGTTGCTAGAACAAGAGTTTTTTTATTTGATTCAAGCTGGGCTTTCCATCCAGAGAGCTCTTGAGAGAAATCTATTGGCATAGCGTCCATTAAATGCGTTCTGCCAGTCTTAACATTTCCCTTAACTTCTTTCATTTTCGAGTCTATGACTTTAATTAAAAGATCTAGGTTTGGAAGTAAAAGTCTATGCATGTCTATGAGCGCACTTACACATATAGCAGTAGGAATAACATCATTAGAGCTCTGGCTCATATTAACGTCATCATTTGCATCAATTTTTAACTTAGATTTTTTTGAAGCAACATTTGCAATGACCTCATTAGCATTCATATTCGTACTTGTTCCAGAGCCTGTCTGAAATACATCTAAAGGAAATGAATCATCATATAAACCATCAAGCACCTCTTTAGATGCTTCTTTGATAGCTTTTGTTTTATTAGCAGGTAGTAATTTTAGTTTATTGTTTGCAGAAGCTGCTGAATATTTAATTATCCCAAGAGCTTCAATAAAAGATCGCCCAAAAGGAAAAGCAAACTTTATTCCACTAATAGTAAAGTTATCTAGCGCTCTTTGGGTTTGAGCACCCCACAATGCCTTTTGTGGAACTTTAACTTCGCCGAGACTATCTTTTTCAATTCTAAATTTCATAATAATCCTTTTTTTTGGTAAGCTATTTTAACATTCAAACATGCATAGAGGTATAAGGAATGACAAATGTTTCACCAATTAAAATAGATATTACCGACGGTAGGCTTCCGGCTAAGGGTAAAGGTCTGGAAATGACTGAATTTGCCAACGTAGCAGAACTAAGAAGAAATCAGTTAGAAAAACTAGCTGCAGGATTTAGAATGTTTGCTTACTTTGGTTTCAACGAAGGAGTTGCTGGGCATATCACACTAAGAGATCCTGAGTTTTCTGATCATTTTTGGGTAAATCCTCTTGGAGTCCACTTCTCTCAAATATCTGTTTCAGACTTAATACTTGTTAATCATGATGGAAAGGTTGTGCAAGGTGATAAAGATGTAAATGTTGCTGCCTTTGCTATTCATTCAAGACTTCATGCAGCAAGACCAGATGTTAATGCTGCTGCTCATTCTCATTCTATTTATGGAAGAACATTCTCAACTTTAGGTAAGCCATTAGATCCAATATCTCAAGATGCTTGTGCATTTTATGAAACCCAAGCAATGTATAAAGACTTTTCAGGTGTTGTAGAAGAAGTTGATGAAGGTGATGAAATAGCGAAAGCTCTTGGTGATAAGAAAGTGATTATCCTTCAGAATCATGGGATTTTAACTACTGGTCCTTCAGTTGATATCGCTCTATGGTTTTACATGTCTATGGAAAGGTGTTGTCAGGCTCAACTAATGGCAGAGGCTGCAGGGAATCCTGTAATTATTCCTCACGATACTGCAGTTAAAACAAGAAACTTTATAGCAAATGATGTGGCAGCTTGGGCAAGCTACCAACCAGCATTTGATATGATAATGAAAAAAGAACCTGATTTATTAGATTAAGCGTCTGGAGCTATAACAGCCTTGGTTTCAAGGCACTCTTCTAAGCCATGTAGGCCATGCTCTCTTCCATTTCCAGAGGCTTTATAGCCTCCAAATGGTGCGCCTGTACCTCTTGCCCCGCCATTAATAATAATTTGACCAGCTCTTATTTTTTTTGCGACTTCATGCGCATGACTTGGTTCGCCTTGAATATAACCAGCTAAGCCATATTCGGTATCATTAGCTATTTTTATAGCCTCTTCCTCTGTCTCATATTTGATAATAGAAAGGACTGGTCCGAATATCTCTTCTTGGGCAATAGTCATATCAGGAGTTACGTTGGCAAACACTGTTGGTTTAACATAATAACCACTATCATAACCGTCTGGTCTTTCCACTCCACCGGCAACCAATGTTGCTCCTTCTTCGATTCCAATTTCTATCATTCTTAGCACTTTTTCATACTGAGCTTTGTTAGCTATTGGTCCCATTCTAAACTCGCCATGAGGATCGCCCACAGTTGTGCTTTCTGCTGTAGCTGCAGCAACTTCAACAGCTTTTTCATAGCTTTCCGCAGAAACTAGCATCTTTGTTGGTGCATTACATGACTGGCCTGAATTTAAAAAACAATGCCCTGCTCCACCTTTTACAGATCTTTCAAGATCAGCAACATCATCTAGAATAATATTAGAGGACTTACCACCAAGTTCCTGATGAACACGTTTTACAGTAGTAGCTGAAGCCTGCGCAACAGCTATACCTGCTCTTGTAGAACCAGTGAATGACATCATATCTACATCCTTGTGCTCAGATAATGCAGCCCCTACTGTTGGGCCATATCCATTAACAACATTGAAGATTCCAGCAGGAACACCAGCAGTATCAAAAACTTCAGCAAGAAGCATTGCACAATAGGGTGATATTTCGCTTGGCTTTAAAACCATGGTACAACCTGCTGCTAATGCAGCTGATACTTTAGTAGTAATTTGATTCATTGGCCAGTTCCATGGCGTGATCATTCCTATAACTCCAATTGGCTCTTTCATTAAAATATAATCGCCCTCTGCTTTCTCAAATTGATATTCTTTAAGAGCATCTAAAGTTTCATTTAAATTTTTAATTCCTGTAGATGCCTGGGCTTTAGATGATAACCATAAAGGTGCGCCCATCTCTTCGGTAATGGTATCTACAAAATCTTGATATCTATTTTCATACTCGGATATAACATTATTAAGAATCTCTATTCGATCCTCTTTAGAAGAAAACTGATATGTTTCGAATGCGTTTGATGCTGCTTTAACAGCACTATCAATATCTTCTTTAGTTCCTGCCGTTACGTGACCTACTATAGATTCATTGGCTGGGTTAATAACCTCAATCTTTTCATTAGATTCAGACTCGACCCACTGACCATTGATATAAAATTTTAATTTATCTTTCATATGTTTTTTCCATGTAATTTGAGAAACAAATTATACACAAATTGATTTATGTAAACTATTTAGATTCCTAAAATAATCCTTTGATATTTTTATCTTTATCTACGCCTATGGCTTCAGATGCTGGCTTCCTTGGCAGGCCTGGCATCGTCATAATTGCGCCGCATACAACAACTATAAATTCTGCACCTGAACATAGGCGAACCTCTCTAATCGGAACCTCATGCCCAGTTGGCGCTCCCATTAAAAGTGGATCTGTTGAAAAACTATACTGTGTTTTAGCCATACAAATTGGATACTTTCCAAAGCCTTCCTTTTCAAGTTGAGCAAATTTATTCCTAACTCTTTGATCAGCAATAATATCTTCAGCACCATAAATAGTTCGAGCAATATGCCTCGTCTTTTCCCACAAAGAGATATCATCTTCATATAATGTTTTAAAAGATGATTCAGTTGAATCAACTAAATCTGAAATATGAGCAGCTAAGTCTGATGCACCAGCACCACCATTTTCCCAATGAGAAGATATCTTACAAACAACATTGAGATTTTTACAAAAATTAATTATTGCCTGATGCTCGTCTTTGGTGTCTGTATAAAATTCATTAATAGCAACAGTTACTGGAACACCAAATTGCT
>CAJQGX010000057.1 GCA_905478035.1 uncultured SAR86 cluster bacterium
CATTGTTTACTTGTGAGGATTTACCAAATACTTTTCACCAGTTGCTTGTTTGGCATAAAGCTTAACAATTTCTGGCTTCAGCATTTCTTCAAATGATATTTCTTGGACATATTTACTAGCAAAAGTCGTTTTTATTTCTGATGCTACTCTTTCTCTCATTTGCTGAAATCTTTCCATGCCAATTTTTCCAATCATTGGAGTCAACAACCATCCACCAAGACCCCATGACATTCCAAATGCTCTCTTAAGAAGAGTTGGCTGTCTGTCTAAACCACCATAAATATAAACTTGCTTGTATGTATCAGATCCATATCTACTATATTCCTTAGCAGTTGCATTAGCTGCTACTTCCATTGCAGATAGTATTTGTCCAGGTAATTCACCATTATTACCACCACCAGTAGCGTCAAAACCTAAAGTTGCACCTGTTTCTATTAATGCCTTTACTAAATCCTTCATGAAATCTGGATCACTTGTATTGCAAACATATTCTGCACCTAAACTCTTTAATAGCTCAACTTGCTCTGGTTTTCTAACAATATTAACTAAAGGTATAGAGTCATCTTTACATATCTTTACTAACATTTGGCCTAAGTTTGATGCTGCTGCTGTATGAACAAGAGCTGTATGATTCTCCATTTTCATAGTTTCAACAAAAGCTAATGCAGTTAAAGGATTCACAAATGAAGACGCAGCTTCTGCAGCTGATGTGCCATCTTCCATAACCAAACAACTCATTGCTGGAACACATCTATATTGAGAATACATTGCTCCACCTGCAAGCCCAACTGTTTTGCCAATAAGGTTTTTAGCATTTGCACCTGCATCAACAACAACGCCACTTCCTTCATTACCAACCTGCATTGATTCATCCAATCTTGGCTTCATTGCACCCATCATTGCTGGATGTACCTTGATAGTTGTTACAGTGTCATCGCCTGATCCTGTTGTGCTAATAGTATCCATATCTGCAGCAAAACTTAATAATAATGCTAAATCTGAAGGGTTGATTGGAGATGCACCTACTTTAATTAAAACTTCGTCATCTGAAGGAACTGGTATCTCTGATATTGCAATAGAAAGTTCCACATTTCCTTCACTAGTCACTATTGATCTAATCTCTTTTGAATTTTGTTCTGACATATTTTTCTCCGTATAAAATGTAATTTATAAATTTATTGGCATAATATATTCTATGGAATGATAATAGCAACTAGGCAATTTAATCATACTAGTATATAAAATCATACTATATCAAAAAGCTTCTTAATAATTTACGAATGATATAAATCTTAAAGGTGTTACAATTTTTTGATAATTAATTATCTCAAAGGGATTTATGGATAGTAAAAAAACACCTAGCAAGAGCTATAGAACTTTTGCTTTAGTCTTGTTAACTGTTGTCTATGGATTCAATTTTATTGATCGTCAAATTGTTGGAATTTTAGCTCCATTTATTCAAGAAGATCTAGGCCTGACAAATACTCAGCTTGGCTTATTAATAGGCTTTGCATTTGCCTTATTTTATACAGTTATTGCTATACCAATTGCGTGGCTTGCCGATAGATACAGTAGAGTTAATATTTTATCTATAGCACTTGCAACATGGAGTGGTTTTACTGCCCTCACTGGAATGGCTAATAATTTTTTACAAATTGGTCTAGCCAGAATGGGTGTAGGTATTGGTGAGGCTGGGGGAAGCCCGCCATCCCATTCAATAATATCAGATATGTATCCTAAGGAAGAAAGAGCAGGAGCACTTGGTGTTTATGCAATGGGTATTCCGTTTGGAATTATGGCTGCTTATTTTGTAACTGCATCTCTTATGGGTTCTGGTGGCGATGTTGATTGGAGAAAGATATTTATCTTTTTAGGCTTGACCGGTATAGCTTTAGCAGGAATTGTAAAACTCACCTTAAGGGAGCCTGTCAGAGGGGCAATGGAGTTAGATAATGAAACAAGCATTCCTAAACTGCCTTTTATAGAATCTTTAAAATCCTTACTTAAGATTCCAGCTTGGTGGGCAATGTGTTTTGGTATTGCCTTTGGATCTTTTGTGTCTTATGCCTCATCTGCTTTCCAAACCAAATTCTTAATTGCACTTGATCCATCATTTGATTTTAAAACTATGGTCATCCTTTTGGGTATTATGAATGGAACAACATATGCTGGCGGAGCATTTTTTGGTGCTAGATTGGCTGATAAATGGGGTGCAAGAACTCTGAGGGCTTATGGGTGGCTGCCTGCTATAGCTATGTCAGTTACTCTTCCTCTTGGCGTTTGGAGTTATTGGGTTGAATCAGTTGAAGCTAATTTAATACTTTCGACTATTTACTTATTGTTTATTGGCATTTATTTAGGACCAAGCTTTGCTATTGCTCAAACCCTTGCTCCTATTAATATGAGAGCAATGTCCACTGCTCTGTTTTTCTTTATATTAAATATGGTTGCTTTGGGTGGAGGACCAACTTTTGCAGGATGGCTTATTGATGTCTACAAAGATACTTACTCTGATCTAGATGCTATGAGAATGGCCATGACAGTTACCCATCTTGTATTTATTCCAGCCTTGATAAGCTTCCTTATTGTTTCAAGGATTCTACCTCGTGATTGGAAGCTTGCAGAGAAGAGAAATCAAGAGCTTGTTTCAAATGAATGATTTATAAAGTTTTAACATTAAATGAATGGCAATCAGCAAAAGAATTAGGAAAAATAGTTACTAATATTGATCAAAATGATGGCTTTGTTCATTTATCTACCTCAAGTCAACTTAGCGCCACTCTTTCAATGTACTTTAAGGCATCAGACAAGGTCATGCTTTTGCAAATAAACTATGAAAAAGTAAAAAAATTACTTAGGCTTGAACCAACTAGTCCAAGCAGTTCAAGAGGTGGCTCTTTTTATCATCTTTATGGTGAGTTATTAATGGAGTATGTCTCTAAAGATTGGCTTTTAGATAGAGGTGCTTTTAATGTTCCTGAAGAAATATTAATCCAAGCTGAAATTGATGATCTTAAGAAACTCTAACTATGACTCATTCAGATAAATTTCTACAAAATATTCTTCAAGAAACAAAATCTATAGCTATTGTGGGAGCAAGCTCAAAGCCTCATCGAGATAGCTACAAGGTCATGGATATTTTATTAAAGCATGGATATATTATTTATCCAGTTAATCCAAATGAGGTTGATAACAAAATTCTTGGCATGAGATGTTATCCAAATCTAAAGTCTATAGACAAAGAAATTGATATGGTTGATATTTTTAGATCAAGAGAAGCTGTTTTAGAAATCACTAATGAGTCTATAGAAATAAATGCAAAGGTTATTTGGATGCAGCTAGATATTATTCATGAAGAAGCAGCAGAGATTGCTAAAAAACATGGCCTTAAAGTTGTTATGGATAGATGCCCTAAAATAGAATTAGAAAAGCCTTATTGGACTAGTAAATAAAAATATCCTTTAATAGAACTTATATGACTCTTAAAACTGAAATATTAATACAAGATAAAAGCTCAAACGGAATTCTTCGTTTGGTTATGAATGACTTAGCAACACGAAATTCTTTGTCGGAAAATATGATGAATTCTCTAATAGATTCAATTGATATTGCTTCAAAAGATAAAGATACTAAAGTAATTGTAATAGCCTCTACTGGAAATGTATTTTGTTCAGGCCATGATCTTAAAGAAATTAATACTGCAAGAAATAATGATGATCAAGGTAATGCTTACTATGATAAATTATTCAAAAAATGCTCAACTCTTATGCAAGCAATTATTAATTGCCCAAAACCAGTTATTGCTGAAATTGATGGGACAGCAACCGCTGCAGGATGCCAGTTAGTAGCTTCATGTGATTTAGCAATTGCTTCTAATGAATCAATGTTTGCAACACCTGGAGTTAATATTGGTCTTTTTTGTTCAACTCCAATGGTAGCTCTCTCACGAAATGTATCTAACAAAAATGCAATGAAAATGCTTTTGACTGGTGAGATGATCACAGCAAAAAAAGCAAAAAAAATTGGGCTCATTAATACTAATGTTTTTAAAGAGGATCTAAAAAAAGAAGTTTTGGAATTAGCATCTATTATTGCTAGCAAATCGATGATGACAATCTCAACAGGAAAGGAAGCTTTTTATACTCAGTCTCAAATGACTCTTTCTGATGCTTACTTGTATACCTCAGACGTTATGAAAGAAAACTTACTAAGATCAGATGCAAAAGAAGGAATATCTGCTTTTCTTGAAAAAAGAAACCCTAATTGGGATGGTTCAGAAGATTTAAATTCATGAATAATACTCAATCCCATGATTTATATGGAAGAGTTATGCTTAGTATCGAAGGAACGTCCCTTTCATCCAAGGAAAAAGAATTAATAAGTAGTCCTCAAGTTGGAGGTATTATTCTTTTTACACGAAACTTTGTCTCTAGAGATCAAGTCAATGTTCTATGTGATGAAATTTTTTCAATCAAAAAAAATATCCTTATAGCTGTTGATCAAGAGGGCGGGAGAGTCCAGAGATTCAACAAAGAGTTTTCTAAACTGCCATCAATGCAGATGCTTGGAGACTATTCAATTAAGAACAATAATTATGAAGTTTGTCATGATGTAGGCTGGTTAATGTCATCAGAGTTACTTGCCTCTGGTATTGATATAAGTTTTGCGCCCGTTTTAGACGTTGATAGAGAAACAAGTAGCATAATTGGAGATAGGGCATTTTCAGATGATCCTATCTTGGTATCTGCCCTGGCTAAAAAATTTATTGATGGCATGAATGAAGCCGGAATGCAGGCAACGGGCAAACACTTTCCAGGCCATGGAGGTATTTTTGAAGATAGCCATGTTACCGAACCTTTAGATAATAGAAATTATGAAAATCTTTTTAATAAAGATATGAAACCCTTTATTGATTTAAAAGATAAATTATCTGCTGTGATGAGTGCTCATATAACATTTCCACAAGTAGATGATATGTCTGTTGGATTTTCATCAAAATGGTTAAAAGATATTCTTAGAAAAGAAATTAATTTTAATGGTCTTGTTTTTAGTGATGATCTTTCTATGAAAGGTTCAGGTGATGAAAATTTTTCTATTAAATCAATGAAATCTATCCAAGCAGGCTGTGACATGGTATTGGTATGTAATGATCTTGATGGCGCAATAGAAGTAGTTCAATTTTTTGAAAAAGAAAACATAAGTTTAAGTAAAAAAATTAGTAAAATGAAAAAATCTAAATCACCAACTTGGAATGATTTAATTAGTAGTGAAAAAAGATTTGAAATTTTAGAGGTTTTAAAAAGTATAGGAGATTAGAAATATGAGAAGAGTAATTACAGGACATGATAACGATGGAAAATCTATAGTAGTATTGGATGGTCCTCCTGCATGCTCTATAGGAGAAGATGTCGGTGGATTATTTGAATTATGGAATACTGATGGCAATCCAATTAATACTAAAGATAGGATTGATAGAGCTGATAGTGAAATTATTTTATCTCCTCCCAGAAATGGCTCTAAGTTTAGATACTTTCAGATAAATCCAACTCCAGAAGGAGTTCCAATGGATGTTATGCAAGATATGGCTGCAGAGGCTTTTAAGAAAATTGGTGCTTCTCATCACCGAGTTGATACTGCCAAGCATCCAGCAATGCATAAAACAGATACGATTGATTACATAATTCTTCTTAAGGGTGATGTAACATTAATTCTTGATCAGGAAGAGGTTGATATCAAACCACATGATGTTGTGGTTCAGCGAGGAACAAATCATGCATGGGTTAACAATGGAAATGAACCCGCTCTCTTAATAGCAATTCTAATTGATAGTGAATTAAATTAAATTAAAAATGTACTGATCCATTTTCTATATCTTGGTAAGTTTCACTATTTAACTCAACATATGAATTTGTTCCAGGCATCTTAATAAACACTTTATCATTATCAACCTTATTAAGATGATATGCCTCATCTCGCAACTCATTTTTCTTTAGTTTAAATGTTCCAGTTGTTTCGAGTTCTTTAATAATTCTTACAAATACGGGCCTCGCGTAGCTAGGCAGAGTATCACTCATATATTCTGCAAAACTATCCCAATTAAATTCATTTAAGTCACAATTAAAAGCTACCATTCCAGCTCTTCCCTCGGTATTTGGTATTTGTACCCCATAGACATTTGCCATATTAACCTGACTATATTGATTTATTATTTCCGCAACCTCATTAGTAGAAACATTTTCAGATTTCCATCTAAAGGTATCTCCTATTCTGTCAACAAATTGATAGTGTTTTTGTCCAGCTGAAAAGCCTACATCCATGGATTTAATCAAATCACCACTATTAAACCAAGCATCTCCTTCTTCTAGAACATTCCTAAGAATTTTCTTTTCTGATTCTTTTTTATCTGTATAACCATTATACGGAGAGTCTGGTGAAATTTTTACGGCAAGCAATCCAGGCGTTTCATGATCAGCCTCAATACAAAAACCATTATCGCTTTTAATTAGCTCATCACTAGCAACGTCATATTTCAGAAGAGCCACTGTAGCGTTAGTCATTCCGATAGTTTTATCTTTATTTAAACCATTCATGAACATACATGCACCTTCACTGGCACCATATATTTCACATATTCTTTCAACTCCAAATCTATCTCTAAAGCAATCCCATAAATCTGGTCTTAGCCCATTTCCAACCATTGCCCTTATAGGATTATTTATTTCATCCTCACATGGTTCTTGAAAGCTTAAATATCTGCAAAGCTCGCCAACATATATAAAAGTTGTAGTTTGATATTTTTGCGCCTCTTTCCAAAATAATGATGCAGAGAATTTACGTCTTACAAAAACTGATGCACCGGAGTAAATTACAGCAGCAAGACCAAGCATCAAGCCAGTAGAGTGATAGAGTGGAAGACAATTATAAAGACAATCATCAGAAGTCATTCTGTATCCAGTATTACTGATATTAAATGACGCAGCAGCAATTTTTGCATTTGGAAAAATAGCAGCTTTTGGTACACCGGTTGTGCCAGATGTAAAAATATAAAAAGCAGTATCTTTTGCTGTAACTTTATCTGTCTCAGTTAGATTTTCATTCTTGGAGTAATCCATGCTACTTCTTAGATTTGTTGCCCAGTCGGGAGTTTGAATTGTTTTAGAGTCTTCAACCCAATAAATATCATTTTTATCTTTGATATTAATATCATCTAAAACTTCTGATAATTCATTTGTAAGCTCCTCACCCACAATACATTTTTTTGAATCTGAGCTATTTATGCAATGAATTAGAGGTGCGCCGGTAAGACTATTATTAATTAAGACCCCAATAGCACCAATTTTATTTAAAGCTAACAAAGAAATAACATAATCAGTCCTATTTTGCATAAACAAAACTACTCGATCTTGGTGCTCGATGCCTTCACTGGAAAGAAAATTTGCTAGAACATTGGCTGATTTATTGGCCTCATCATAAGATAACTCATCCTCTTCAAAAATTAGGAAATTTTTATCTGCATATTTTTCAACACTTTTTTGAAAACTATGTGCCAATGAAGCAGCTTCGTCTGGAAGTGGAAATTTATAATTAAGAACTGGGATAATGTGCCTAAATTCACCAAGTACTCTAAAAAACTCATTTACCTTAGCTAACATTTGATTTCCCCCTAATAGAAATTACATTAATGTTACTCTAATTTTATCATCATTCCTATTGTGTTTATATTATCGCTTTTCTTATTTATCTGTGCAAAAATACGTGTATGGATTGGAGTAACTTAGAATATTTTTTATCAGTAGCTAGGCAAGGTTCTTTATCAAAGGCTGCAGCAAAGTTAGATGTTAATCATTCAACTGTAGCGAGAAGGCTTAATAGGCTTGAATCAGACCTTAATGTAAAACTTTTTAATAGAAAAAATAAAGGCTATCAACTTACTAAACACGGCTTAGCATTAGAGCAAGAAGCAAAAATTGTTGAAGAGCAGATATTTCAAATACAAAGAGTTTTTCAATCTAAAGAAGCTGAGTTAAGTGGAACTTTAACAATAACGAAGCCTATGAATGGAGGAGTAAACATGACAGATATGTTTACTGACTTTAATGCACAATATCCTGATATAGACATATTTATTAAATCCGCATCAAGTCAAGCAGATCTTTCATCCCAAGAAGCAGATATATCTTTGCAATTAACCAATTCACCACCTGAGAATCTTGTTGGAAAAAAGATTGGAAGACTGCCAATTAATATATATGGGTCTTCAGATTATTTTGAGCGACTTAATAAGATGGAGTTAAGCGAGCTTAAGTGGATAGTTTGGGTTGATGAAAGCAATGTTATTGATATGGAGTCGTTTATTAGGACAAATATAAGTGATCCCAAAATAGTAATGAGAACTAATGTCTATTCTGAGGTATATGACTTTATGTCTGCTGGGCTTGGAGTGAGCTTAATTTCTTCATTTGGCTTGCCATCAATTCATAACCTAAAGAGATTTATGCCAGAGAAATATATATTTGAGCAAGATTTGTGGTTGCTGTATCATCCTGATGTAAGAGGTAACGCCAAAATAAATGTATTCAAAAAATTTCTCATCAATAATTTACATAAATATACAAATATAATAGGCATTAATTAATAAAGGAAAATTTATGAACGATTCAAAAAAATTTGATTTTGTAGTCTATGGAGCATCTGGTTTTACTGGAAAGCTAGTTGTTGAATATATAGTTTCTCAATATGGAAGCGATGAAAATATCTCCTGGGCACTTGCTGGTAGAAATATAGAAAAAATTCAATCTGTAAAAGATTCAAAAAGTGTTGCAGAAGATGTTCCAATTATCAAAGTAGATAGCGATGATGTCGAAAGTGTGACTGCAATGGTTGCGCAGACAAAATGTGTTTTAACTACAACTGGTCCTTATCAGCTTTATGGGAATAATATTGTTGCAGCTTGTGCTGAACTTGGAACAGATTATGTGGATTTATGTGGTGAACCAGGTTGGATGCATGAAAAAATAAACCAACATGCTTCTAAAGCAAAAGAATCTGGCGCTAGAATTGTTTTCTCATGTGGGTTTGACAGTATTCCCTTCGATTTAGGCGTGCTTTTTGTTCAAAATAAAGCAATTGAAACACATGGAAAGCCGGCTTCAAGTGTTCGTGGAAGAGTAAGAGGTATGAATGGAGAGTTTTCTGGAGGAACTGCTGCATCTTTTGGAGCAACAATGGCATCACTTAGAACCAAGCCTGAGTTATTTGAAATTCTTGCAAACCCTTTTTCATTATCAAATGGTCATGTTGGACCTGAACAAGCTCAAGATTCAAAACCAGTCTATGACGATAAATTAGAGACTTGGGTTGCACCATTCTTTATGGCTCCAATCAATACAAAAAATGTGCATAGATCAAATGCTTTAATGAACCATGTTTATGGTGAAGATTTTTGTTACAACGAGATGTGGGTAACTGGACCAGGAGATGAAGGTAAAGCAGTTGCAGATGCCATTGTAAGCTCAAACCCACTGGGTGGCGATGATGCTCCAAAGCCAGGAGAAGGACCTTCAAGAGAATCTAGAGAAAACGGCAATTATGATGTTTTATTCTGTGCAGATTGCGATAATGAAACCATACATGCTTCTGTAATAGGAGATATGGATCCTGGATATGGATCTACTTCTAAAATGATTACAGAAAGTGCTATTTGCTTAGTCAAGGAATGTAATGATCTAGATGGCGGTATTTATACTCCTGCATCATCTATGGGACAAAAACTTATTGATAGACTTCACAATAATGCAGGTTTAACTTTTACTATTGAGTCTTAATGGCACAACACCATATTCATAAATGGCACTCCCTGATTAAAGGGGAGTTTCCTGGTGGATATGATGAATTACTTGCTGATGATGTAATTTTTTATTCTCCTGTAGTATTTACCCCTCAAAAGGGGAAAGACTTAGCCAAGCTATATTTAATGGCTGCTGGAAATACCTTCGGTGGAGATGATGCTAAAAGTTCAAATAATCTCAACGAATCTAGCTTTAAATATACTAAAGAGGTGTTAGATGGCAATCAGGCAATTCTTGAATTCGAAACAACCATTGATGGCAAGTACGTTAATGGGGTTGATATAGTTACTTTCAATGATGAGGGAAAAATATCAGAATTCAAAGTAATGATTAGGCCATTGCAAGCAGTAAATATAATTCATTTGCAAATGCAGAATATGCTTGCAACCATGAAGTAAATGGCTGATTTAATTCTTTATCATAACCCTAGATGCAGCAAATCTAGAGAAGCTTTAAAGCTTTTAGAGAATAATGATCAAGATTTCTCAACTTTCTTATATTTAAATGAAAATTTAAATCATATTGATCTTGCATCTCTCCTCGATAGGCTTGGAATTTCTGCGAGAGAATTACTAAGAAAAAATGAAGATGACTATAAATCTAATAATTTAAAGAATATCGAATTGGGAAATAATGAGCTTATAGAATTTATGATTCAGTTCCCAAAAATAATTGAGAGACCAATTCTAGATAATGGAATAAAAGCTGTTATTGGGAGACCGCCAGAAAAAATATTAGAGTTATTAGTCTAAATCACCTTTTTCTCTTAATTCCTTTCTAATTTTGGTTGCACTTATAGAGTGTATTGCTTCATCAAAAACCTCTTCTTCAAAAACGTAGCCAACGCCTCTACCATATGAAATATTAACCACATTGGGTACCAGCATAATTTCATATTGATTACCCCGATGAAAATTATCTTTAGCAAGTCCTTCCTCAATATTTTTACAAACCAAATCCCAGTCAAAAGGATTATCATCCTGACCCGTGCCCCCAGAAGCCCCTTGAACATCTCTGACCTGAATAATTACTTGCCCAGTTTTTGCAACGCATCTTTTAAATAGCTCTTGATGGCCTTGATGCCATGGCTGCCATCTTCCAAGCATCTGAACTGTTGGCTTTTTCCAATCAAACATTTTTAAGCTCCTTGGCTATATTGGTATGATTTTGATCATTCATTTCAGTTATATGGAAATCTACCTTTGAGGGTTTTTCAAACATTTTATTTGTATCTTCAAACCTTCCTTCTGAAATAGTATCCATCCAAATAATTATGTCAGGATCAAAATTTTCTTGAGTATCTTTTGTGGGGCATACAAAATCACAAATCACTATTCTTCCATGACTTTTCTCATAATCGGCGAAAGTTCTCATTCTCATGCTTTGTCTTAACCTTCCCTCAGGAGAAAAATCCCAATCATTAGCCATCTCTCTAACTTTATCTGCGTTATACCAGGCAGATTCAAGCAATGGCTGCAATCTTTCAGCTAAATATGTTTTCCCACTTCCTGGAAGACCCATTATTAATATTTTCATTATCTAATTTTTTTTATTGCAAAGAGTTCATTTTTAAAAAAAATTCTTTCCTCTTTTAGAATTGCATTTTTTACTCTTTTTAAAGCTGATGCATTTTTTTCAAGAGCCATTATATCTTTTTCTGGGATTTGGCCAACATATAAAATATTTGCCCATTTAGCATCTAATCCATGTCCAAATAACTCAGATACGGTCTGATCAGGTGTGCGTTTAAATTTAAAACTATAAGACTTTGGTTTTGAATATGTAAATCTAGTATTTTCTCCAACAGGGTTATTTTTTAAATACTCTATGATTTGTTTTGCTTTTACAGGGAAGGGATCTTTATCTTGCCAAGCCTGCTTTAGAATCTTTTCAACTGAATCATTTCCACATGAGTGAGTTATTAGTAATTTCCCTGATACATTAAGTAACCTCATTAAGGGCGCAATAACATTAGAAACTTTTGTAATAGTTTTTGAAATAGCTCTGTATGCTTGAGAGGCAATGATTAAATCATAATTATTATTTTCAAAATCATTATTAATAAATGGTACGAGGTATCTTTTATGATCTTCTCTATAGATTCTTATCAAGCAGGGATGAGAGTAAGAAGTTCTACCTTTCGAATCAATCTCTATTCCCCAATATTTTTTTATGAAAGTTCCCATTCTATTTATTTGCTCGTTAAAATCGAATGAATTATCGTCTTTTAATACCAAGGTTAGCCTTTTTACATTTTTATCTTTTATTTTTTTAGCACTTTCTATTTGTCCAAGCTCTGCAAATTTAACATTTGTCATGGTTACCATTAAATTTGGATGCTCTACAAATCTATCAGGCATCTTGTCCAATGTATTTTTAAGATCTTCATAGCTAATTTCTTTACCTGTAATAAGTAATGAAGTGTATGGATGATATTTATGAAAGCTTTTTATAACGTTAGATTTTATTGTGCCATCACCAGTACCAGCATCAAGAACCCTTAGGTATGTTTTATTTTTTGGTAGAGATTTTATATGAGGAAAAATTTCAGATGATATGGCTCTTTTTTCGCCTGTATTTTGAATGAATGATAAGTACTTTAGCCTATCATCAAAAAATCTTTTTTTCCCCATTAATTTACCCCATCATCAATAATATATGAAAATGTAAATTCCTCAATATTTGATTTACTCATGGATAATTTTAGGATTAAAATAATCTAATTAATTTTTTTTGGGGAGAGTAATTTATGCCATCAAAATTACCTTTATTAATCGGAATAGGTACAAGAATAAGAAAATCACCATATTTTGATTCTACATTAAAATATGGCGTTACAGGCTTTACCGTTTATAACAAAATGTATTTACCTACTGGCTATTCAAATCCTGAAAAAGAATATCTTAGCTTAATCAATGATGTAACTTTTGGAGACTTTGCAGCAGAAAGGCAAGTAGAGGTTTCTGGTCCTGACGCTTTTAACTTTATTAGATATATAAACCCTAGAAATCTTTCAAAGTGCAATGTAGGAGATTGCAAATATATCATTTTAACTGGTCCTGATGGCGGCATTATAAATGACGCATGTTTAATTAAACTTGAGGAAGAAAAGTTCTGGATATCACCTGGTGATGGGGATGTTTTGTTATGGCTTCAAGGTTTAGCTATGAACTCTGGGATGAATGTAATAATTCATGAGCCTGATGTATCACCACTTCAAATAAGCGGACCTAAGGCAGGAAGATTAATACAAAAATTGTTTGATGGTCGGCATGATGATCTTGGTTACTATAAAGCTAAACAAACATCTTTAGAAAATATTCCTATGGTTATTGCAAGAACAGGCTGGAGTGGTGAGCTTAGTTATGAGCTTTATTTACAAGACAGAAAGTTAGGAAATGAATTATTTGAATCAGTTTATGAAGCAGCTAAAGAATTTAATGGCACTGTAATAGCTCCAAATAATATAAGGACTATTGAAGGAGGGTTATTATCTTATGGCTCTGATTTCGGCAGAGAGCATAATCCATTTACTATTGGCTTGGATAGATTAGTGGATGTTGATCAAGATATAGACTTTATCGGCAAAGAGGCTTTGAAAAAGATCAAAAAAAACGGACCCTCTAGTAAGTTAATTGGTGTTGAAATGGATGGAAACCCAATTGATAAAGTTCCTGAAAATTTTTGGCCTGTTTTAGATGAAAATGGAAAGAAAGTTGGAAGGCTTTCAAGATGCTTTTACTCACCTCGTCTCAAAAAGAATATTGGTCTTGCAATTATAGATACGTCATCTTCAGAAGATGGTAATCAACTTATAATTGATTCACCGCTAATAAAATATAATGCAGTTATATGTAAATTACCTTGGTTTCCTGCTGAAAAAGATACAAACTTACTATAATGTTTACAAAACTAAAAATATATTCTTTAATTTTTTTTTCTTTGAGTGGATTCTCAATGGTTATAGATAATGTAAATGATATTCGAGCACAATGGTCTGCAGTTTCAGATAATGTAATGGGTGGTATTTCTGAGGTTTCATTTTATGAGATACAGGATATTGAAAGAAATTTTTATAGATTAGAGGGATCAGTAAGCACAAAAAATAATGGAGGCTTTATTCAATCTATTCTTCGTAATAATCAAGATGCTCAAAACTATAATGGCATAAGAATTACAGTAAGAGGAACGCCTGATGACTACTATATTTGGTTAAGAACACCAGCTTGTAGATTTCCATGGGACAGATATTCAGCTAGCTTTAAACCCAAAGATAATTGGTCTGTTATAGAGATACCATTTAGCGATATTAAAAAATCTAATTTTTATATGCCCAAAAGACTTAATAAATCAAAAATAAGAACAATAGCATTCGCAGCTTACGGTAAGGATTTTGATGCAAAACTTGATATTGCAAATATAGAGTTGTATTAAAAAATCATATGTTTTCTGATCAAGATAAGTCTTTTATGAGACTTGCATTAGAAGAGGCTAATAAATCCTTTATAAATAATGAAGTGCCTGTAGGGGCCGTTGTGGTTATGGGTAATGAAGTGCTAGGTTGTGGTCACAACAATGTTATAAGAGATAATGATGTTTCTTCTCATGCAGAAATAATGGCAATCAGGGAAGCATCTAAAAGTTTAGATAACTATAGACTTAATAAAGCAATAATTTATACAACTCTTGAGCCATGTCATATGTGTGCAAAGGCAATTGTTGACGCTAGGGTAGATAAAATTATTTTTGCAACTCCTGAGCCAAAAACAGGCAGTTTAGTGTCTATAGATAATATTCTAGAAAGATTAACATTTAATCATAAAGTCTCATATGAGTATGGGCTCTTTGAAGAAGAGAGCTCAAATCTCCTAAAAGATTTTTTTAAAAAAAGAAGAAAGAATTAATATATTAATTTTTCCATTGAGCTATGGGGTATTTTAATATCTGATTCATATGGACCAGTTTCTATATAACCTAATGACTCATAAAATTTTATGGCTTCAGCTCTTGCGTTAAGAACAATTTTTTTTGCACCTTTAGTCTTTGCGATATCTTCAAGCTTATCAATCATTTTTGATCCTAAGCCGATTCTTCTATGTTCCAAGCTTACTCCCATATACCTTATTTGGGCTTCGTTGATGTTATTCATATGAACTCGACCACATGCTATAACCTTATCTTGGTCATCAAGAGCCATCATGTGTGTACTTATATCTTCTAAAGTATCTTTAAGTGGAATATGGGATAGTTTTAGGGGCTTTCTTAAAATTTCCCATCTAAAGTCATCGTACTTTAACCATTCATCCGATGTAATTGGCGATCTTATAATTATCACAAATTCTATATGTCTAAATCTACCCACACTGGACAATGGTCAGAAGGCTTTTCCATAGCCCTAGAGTCATAATCGATCCCAACATCTTGTATGCAATCCTTAAGATTATTAGAAACCATAATATGGTCAATTCTCAGTCCTCTTTTTGGATTGTCGTCAAACATCTTCGATCTATAATCAAACCATGAATATATAGATGATTCATCTGGATGCTTTAACCTCCAAGAATCGATAAAACCTATATCCTTTATAGCATTCCACATCTCTCTTTCTTGAGGTTGAAATGAGGTTTTGCCATCTCTTAGCCATCTCTTCATATTATCTGGACCAATCCCTATATCAATATCTTCAGGAGCCACATTAAAGTCACCCATGATTATCAGATTTTTTTTTGTTTTCTTTAGTTTTTCAATATGATCTTCTAGATCAGCATAGTATTTAATTTTTTTGGGGAATTTAGATTCATGATTAATATTTTCACCTTGAGGAAAATATCCATTCATAATTGTTATTTCAGATTTACCATTTGAAAAAGTACATTCTATGAATCTTTTTTGATCTTCTTCAGTATCTTTTTTAAATCCTTTAACAGTTTTTATAGGTTTATTCTTGCTTAAAAATGCAACACCATAATGTCCTTTTTGCCCCCAGTATTCTGGATGATAGCCAATCTCTTCTATAACCTCGAGAGGAAAATCTGGGTCATTAACTTTAGTTTCTTGAAGACCAATAACATCTGGATCTAAGGTATCTCTTAAATGAATGAGTTGGTGCGGCCTAGCTCTTATGCTATTTATATTAAATGATACTATTCTCATAATATTAGTTTACTTTAGTTAAGATAATTTTTTTGTTTAAATCTATAAAGTCACCTATTATTTTTGTTGACTCAATTAATAAAAAATCATTCTCTAAATCAATATTATTTCTATCAACAAGCTCTTCTTCCTCAGAATTCTCTAGTGCTTCATATGAGGGGTATATTGGTAAACCCAAGTCTAATCGTCTTTCATTTTCAATTTTTAATAACCATAATTTTCTTGAATCCTTTTCATCAACTCTGTCATTAATATTTAAACTTAATTCCCTTTTATTTTTATTTTCGTCATACCTTTGCCTCACATTGCTGAGATAAAGTAAGTTTGGATCTATGTTTAACCTGTCTTTATGCAACTGTCTTACTTTTTTTAATTTATTGTAATTAAGTGGAAATTTATTATGACGATAGGGCCTTACTTTATCCCAGGCAAGTGCAGTAGGGTATGAACTTTCACCTAGAGTTTCTATATCCCAAGTTGATGGAAGAACTATGTCAGGAGTCACTCCTTTATTTTGGGTGCTGGTTCCATCTACTCTGTAATACTTAGATTCCGTAACCTTTATTTGACCCTTTGATATATCCTCAAGGCTTTGCACAGTTCCTTTACCAAAAGTTCTTTGTCCAACCACAATGCCTCTTTGATAGTCTTGAATTGCAGCAGCTACTATTTCTGAAGCAGAGGCTGAATATCTATTCACTAAAATAAGAAGAGGTTTATCCCATACTTGAGTAGCTTTACTATCTCCATAGGGCTGAATATATCCTGAGCTATGTTTAACTTGAACCGTAGGACCTGATGCTACAAAAAGACCAATAATTTTATTTGCTTCAATTAACGCTCCACCACCATTATTTCTTAAATCTAGAATTACGCCATCAACATTATCTTCTTGAAAGTCTTCAAGTATCTTTTTAACATCTACGCTGCTACTTTTATAATTATCTGTTCTTTTCTGATATGCATTAAAATCAATATAAAAGGATGGCAGATCGATAATTCCAATTCTGGATCCATTATCTAAATCATGTACCTCTCCCTTAGCAGCTCTATCTTCTAATTTAATTTCTTCTCTTTTTAAAGTTACTATTTTCCTCTCACTGTCACTAGCTTTTGATGAAATAAACTCAATTTCAACCTCAGTACCTGATTCACCTCTTATTAAATTAACAACCTCATCTATTCGCCATCCAACAACATCCACATATTCTGATTCTTTATCTTTTTGTCTAATTCTAGTTATCTTGTCATCTGGTGAAATTTTTCCTGACCTTTCTGCAGGTCCTCCAGCTACAAGGCTTACAATTTTTGTATGATCATCTTCAAGTCCCAATAAAGCTCCAATTCCCTCTAGTTTTAAACTCATATTCATATCAAAATCTTCAGCTGATCTTGGTGAAAGGTAAGAGGAATGTGGATCAAATTGGTTGGCCAGCGTTATCATTGCTATAGAAAAAATATCCTCTTCTTTTTGTTGGTTAACTCTTTTGATTCTATTTTGATATCTTTTAATTAAATCTTTTTCAGGGTTTTGTGATATATCTTCTGACATTTTTGCAACAAGAAAATCATTTTTTGTCTGTAGCCTCCATACTTCCTCTAGGGCTTTTGTATTATCAAGCCATTCATTGTCTTCATAATAAATATCCAAAGACTCATTCTTATCAAATGAAAATGTTGTATTTTTAATTAATTCGATTTGGAATTCTGAAAACTCTACAATTTTTTTGAAATAAAGATTGATAATTTCATAAGAAATATCAATATCAAAATCAGATTCATCATATGTATTTGATTTCTCTATAAATTCATCAACTTCATTTTTTATAAAGTACTGCTTGTTACCATCAAGTTTATCTATAAGAGCAAGAATGTAATTTTTATTAAAGTCTTCTTTAACAAAGTCTTTTACGTAGTGACTATTTTCAATCTTTTTGAAAACTTCTTGGCTAATTTTTACCTTTTCAGGACTTAAATTTTGAGAAACATATTCTTTAGTTACATAATCAGCATCACTACAACTTACTGATAGCATGCAACAAAAGATTACTGACAGATAAGAATATTTATTTTTCACAGATTATTTTAAAAATTTTGTATTTTTGCCGCTTCTTCTCTTACTAGCTCAGGAGCACCTAGGATGTGCCTGTTTACTCCAATTCGTTTGAACCAATAGTGTACCCCCATTAAGTCAGTAAATCCCATTCCTCCATGAACTTCCGTAGCTTTTTTTGAAATTAATTTTGAAACTTCTGATAAATGAGATTTTGCATGACATGACATCAGCCTAGATTCCTCTTGCATATAAGTAAAACAATGAGCAGCATGCCAAACTAATGAGTAGCAGGGCTCTAAATCAGATACCATCTCTGCACACATATGCTTAACTGCTTGAAATGACCCAATTACTCTTCCAAATTGTTTTCTTTCTTTTGAATATTCAACAGCTTTATCAATTAACCTTTGTGATGCTCCTAAGCTATCAGCAGCAATACTGATCCTTCCTGCATCAATAGATTTTGTAATAGCATTATTATTTTCTTGAGTTAACCCAAGAACATCAATATCTACATTGTTTAAATAAATTTCTGAAAAGTTCCTTGTTTTATCAACGGCTGTAAGATCAATTATATCAACGCCATCCGCGTCAGAAGTGACAATACCAATCACTCCTTCCTTATTAGAAAGCATCAAATGAGTAGAATTCTTAGCATCTAGAACAAATAATGCTTTACCTGAAACCTTATTATTTTTTATTTTTATTTCAGCACCATCTCTAGCACCAATATATTCTGAAAAGCCAACTCCCATTCGTATCGTATTTTGTGACATTCCTTTAAGGTATTTTTCTTTCTGGCCCTCGCTCCCTCCATATACAATTGCAATTGGAGCCATTACATAAGGCCCAGTAAAAGAAAAGGGCGCCACACCGCCACCAAGGCTTTGAGATACAGCTGCTGTAAACAACATATCCAAACCTAGCCCTCCATATTCTTCTGGTATGAGAAGTGAATTGATACCAAGGTTAACTAAACCATTTTGAATATGCTCTTGTAAATTACTTTGAGAATCCTCTGTAATAGTTCTAATACAATCAAGTCCACATTGATCATCTAGAAATTTTGATACATTTTCTTGAAAAAATTTTTGATCTTCAGATAATCCAAAATACATATTAAACCCCTTGCACCTTTGGCTCTCTTGGCATGCCCAGTCCTCTTTCAGAAATAATATTTTTCTGAATTTGGCTAGTCCCCCCGCCAATAATTAAACCTAAATAATACATATATAAAAATTGCCAAGAACCACCATCTCTTAAATGAGGACTATCTTCATATAAGGTTCCCATTTCGCCCATTATATCTACAGCAAAACCTTCTAGTTCATGCCTTAGCTCAGTTCCAACTAGCTTTTGGATCATTCCTGCAAGCTTAGAGTCCTGATTTTTATTCAATTTTGATGACAGGACTCTTAGAGAATTAGATTGAAATGCAGTAACTTTTGATTGAATTGTAATCAGCTTATCTCTGTAAACTGGAATATCTATTAAACGAACTCCATCTATATTTTCTTCCTTCATTCTTGATATTAGTTCATTAAGTCTATTCATCATTGCATTTGGATTTGCTAGCGATCCTCTTTCATGGCCCAAGGTGGCATTTGCTACAGCCCATCCTTCGCCTCTTTTTCCAACAATATTCTCTTTTGGGATAGTTACATCTGTAAAAAATACTTCATTAAAACCAGCTTTTAGAGTCATATCTACTAAGGGTCTTACTTCTAATCCAGGTGTTTCCATTGGTATTAGAAGATAACTTATCCCAGCATGTTTTTGAGCCTCTGGTTCTGTACGTACTAAACAAAACATCATCTGTGAATACTGAGCAGTACTTGTCCATATCTTCTGCCCATTAATGACCCAGTTATCATTAATTAGTTCACCCTTAGTTTGAAGGCTTGCAAGATCGCTGCCTGCATTTGGCTCAGAATAACCTTGGCACCAAATCATCTCTCCATGAAGAGTTGGTTTTATATATTGCATTTTTTGCTCTTCGGTTCCCAGTTCTAAGAGTGTTGGAACGAGCATATCTATACCTTGCCCACCCATAGCCGGAGGTATTTTCTCACTAGCAAATTCCGATGCAATAATTCTATTTTTTATTACATCACTCTCTCCTCCAAAACCACCATATTCTTTAGGAACAGATCTTGCGAAATAACCTTTTTCAATTAATATTGATTGCCACTCTGATCTAGTGAGAGTGGCTCCATAAGATTCATGATTTTGGGCAATTGGAATTTTGGCCTGATCTTTAAAATTGATTCCTTTCCATTCTTTACAGAAATCTTTTACTTCTTTTCTAAAGCTGTCGTACTCAGATCCATAATTTAGATTCATTTTAATTTTCTCCGATAATTATTAATCCCAATTAGGATTCCTTTTTTCTAAAAATGCTGCAATACCTTCTTTGGCATCCTTGCTTTCGAAACATTTTGCAATTTGTTCTTTAAGGTAAGGCAGTGCCTCATCAAAATCCATGCCGTCTTGCTTTTGATAAGCCTCTAAACCTATTTGCATTGTTCCTGGTGCTAAAGATGCTAATTCATTTGCTATATTATTTACAGTATTGTCTAACTGTTCTTTTGGAACTGATTCATTAATCAATCCCCATTGTTCAGCTTTACTAGAATCTATAAATCCACCTCTCATAATAAAATCTAATCCTGCTCTTCGTGGCATTACCCTAAATAATCCAGCCATAACCATAAATGGCCATAAGCCTCTTTTAATTTCAGGGGCACAAAACAAAGCCTCTTCAGTTGCAATAGCATGAGTTGAGTTAGTAACCATTAGCAAAGCACCTGCTAATACAGAACCTTGTATCTTACAAATAACAGGCTTATAAAGGTGTCTAATAGCTATACTGATGTCATCTGAACCAGCTATCTTTGGAACATTAGAGTTAGAAGTATTTCTTGTTAAATCAGCTCCAGCACAAAAAATATCTCCAGTAGAGCCAATTACAACAACTCTTATATCTCTTTCCTGTTTTGCATAAGCTAATGCATAATTAACTTCATTAACCATTACATTATTCATAGCATTCTTTTTCTCTGGTCTGTTCAAAGTAATATTAAGAATATTATTAGCTACTTCAATTTTAGTAGCCTCAAATTTCAAACCATCTAATGAAAGTTTATTGTTAGTCATAATTATTTTTCCTTAAGAATTTCTACTGGCATATCTATTATTTTTGCTCTTAAATATTCACCAAGAGACTTTGCTTGTGAATCTTTTTTATTATTTGAAGATACACCATCTTGTAAAATTCCATGTATATAAAAGTTTAATGATTTAATATTTGGCAGATCAAACCTTTCAATTTCATAACTTTTTAAATCTGGTAATAATTCTTTAAGAGCAGAAACTGTTAGAAAGTCATTTAAGAAAGAGAAAGCCTTATCACTCTTAGCCCATACACCCAGGTTTGCGCAGCCACCCTTATCACCAGATCTTGTTCCAAAAACTTCGCCAAAATAACCTGAATTCGTATCATTAATTTCAAGTTTTTCAACAGAGATAGGTTCTTTTTGATAATAAATATCTTCAAGTTCCAACTGACTGGTTGGCAAAACTTCTATTACCTTATCGTTTATATAAACCTTTTCTTTTATAAACTTACTATCAACTAAAGCTGGCCAATATACTATTACAGGACCGCTAGGTTTGATTCCGCCTTGTGCAAAAAACCCTGGAAAACTAGCTAAAGATAGTTCTACTATTTTTGCAGTGAACATTCTTCCAACCAAATCAGGATTCATAGATTTCACTGATATAGATAATGAAGCCATTGCTTCTTCATTAGTCTCAGGATTGTTCTTATTAGTTTTATGAAGGTTAATAGATACCTCATCAAACTGATCCTTCCCCCCAAGGGAGTTAAAAAGTGTATCTGTAAAGATTTTAGCTTTATCTTCAATATCAATGCCGGTTAATATTATTTCCATCCCATTTCTAAATCCACCTGCAAGATTTATGCATGCTTTATGAGAGGATGGGGGAGAGCTTCCTCTGCAACCAGACACATATACTCTATCTTGATCGACCTGTTCTATCTTCAATGTATCAAAATGCGCGATAACATCTGGATTAATATAGGCTGGAGAACTAATTTCATAAAGCAATTGAGCTGTAACTGTTCCTACTGATACCAAGCCTCCAGTTCCCCTATGTTTTGTAATGGTAAAACTTCCATCCTCCTCAATCTCAGCAATTGGATAACCAACATTTTCAAAACTAGGAACTTCTTTAAAGAATGCATAATTTCCACCAGTTGCCTGACATCCACATTCAATGATGTGTCCAGCTGCAAGAGCTCCAGCTAATGCATCATAGCTATCCCTTTTCCAATTATATTTCCATGCTGCGGGACCAATAACAACAGCAGCATCGGTAACTCTAGGACAAACAACAATATCTGCTCCGTTATCAAGCGCCTCTTTTATACCCCAAGCACCTAAATATGCATTAGCCGTAAGAGTTGCATATCCAGAATCAGATAAAGACTGTCCTCTATCTAAATTTTTAAACTCCTCACCCGCATTATTTAGCTCTTCCATTCTAGGCACTAAATCATCTCCATCTATATATGCAACTTTCATATCTACAGATTGATCAAGAAGAATTTTTTCAATTTCATTAGCCATTGATTTAGGATTTAACCCTCCTGCATTGGTAACAATTTTTATATTCTTAGCTTTACAGGTTTGAGCTATTTCTTTTACTTGTTTAAGAAAGGTTCCTACATACCCTTTATCTTCACCCCTTTGGATTTTTTGACTATAGAGAATAGTCATTGTTAATTCAGCAAGATAATCCCCAGTCAGAACATCTATTGGACCTCCATCAACCATATCTTTTGCTGCAGATAACTTATCGCCGTAGTACCCACTACAATTTGCAATTCTTATTACATCTTTATCCATACTAGTTCTCAAGCCTTATTCCATTAAGAATAACTTCTGTTATTGAATTAGCAGACTCTTCTGGTGAAATTGTTATTAGTGATCTATTTTTTTCTTTAGAAAACTCTCTTCCTATGCCCCCTAGAAGGATAGAAAATGCTTTTGTATCAATTCTCTTAATTTCTTTAGCTTTTAATGATTCGCTTAAGAGTTTTTCAATATAACTTGTTATAAACCCCTCATGATAATCAACCATTGGAGCTGAGCCATTAACTTTACTTAGATCTTTAATAAATATATCAAATTTTGGACCAACAGCTTGGTTAACTATACTTAAATACTTATGTAATTTTTTAATAGGGGAGTGAATATTTGTTATCTGATCTAAAGCATCCTTACCTATTTTTTTAAGAATATTATCTACAGTCATAATGATTAGCTGGTCCTTGCTCGGAGCTATTTCATAAAGCGTTCTCAAAGATATTTTTAATTTTGACGCAATTGCAGACATGCTTAATTCTGGTATACCTTCTTCTAGAATTTTTTCTAAATTATTTATAACCTCAATATGCTTTGAAGTTAGAGGTTTTTCACTTTGTATTTGATCTATAGAAAAGCTCATTATTTTTTAGAAACAACCATCAAAAGAGCTCCGTTATCAACTTGATCATTTTTAGAAACCATTAAACTTTTAACTACACCACTATTGGATGCTTTTATAGAATGTTCCATTTTCATAGCCTCTAAAATAACAAGCGTATCACCAGCTTTTACCTTAGAACCTTTTTTAACTTTTAGATCTATTACTTTTCCTGGCATAGGTGCCACAAGACCTCCTGGCTGAATTTCAAGACCTGGAATAGTGAACCTAGGTTGTATTTTTAATGAAATATCTCCATAGGGCATATGGACTAGCAATTCACTTTCTGACATTGATATCCTTGCATAATGTCTTAAATTATCAAATTCAACGTCTAAACCAAATGCATCTTCCTCGTGAATTCTTACATGTTTACCTGAATCAAATTTAAAAATACCATCTTTAAAAAAGTAACGAACAAGATACTCTTCATTATTGAGTAAAAAAGTAACACTTTGTTTTGGCAGTCTTCCATTTGTCCACCCAGTAGGCATAAACTTAAGAATATTCGCATTACTCCTATTATTTTTTTGAATCCAAATAGCCGCTATAGAAACCACATGCTCAATTTGATCAGAAGAAAGTTCAATAAATCTTGATGGATTTACTGTCTCAATAAAATCAGTAGTAGTATTACCATCAATAAATTCTGAAGATCTTAAACATGAAACTAAAAAATCTCTATTAGTCTTGACTCCTCCAATATGAGCAGACTCAAGAGTTCTTGCAAGCTTAGCTGCAGCATCTGTTCTATTTGACGCATAAGATATTACTTTCGCAAGCATGGGATCAAAATCTGTTCCAATAATAGAGCCTTCATGCACACCAGAATCCCATCTAGCATCAGAATCCCAGCCATCTTCAAAAGCTATTAAAGTACCAATTTCTGGTAGAAAATTATTATTTGGATCTTCAGCATATAATCTTGCTTCTATTGAATGACCAGTAAATGAGATATCGTCTTGAACATAGCCAAGCTCCTCACCTTTAGCTATCCTTAATTGCTCATGAACTATGTCTATTCCTGTTACTTCTTCTGTAACTGGATGCTCAACCTGCAATCTTGTATTTACTTCTAAGAACCAAAACTCATCAGTTTTATCATCAAATAAAAATTCAACCGTTCCAGCAGACTTATATTTAATTTGTTTTGCTAGCTCAACTGCAGTTTTACCTATTTCTTTTCTAAGTTCATCAGATATTCTAGTAGAAGGAGACTCTTCAATAATTTTTTGATGCCTTCTTTGAATTGAGCATTCTCTCTCTCCAAGATGAACTACATTACCATGTTCATCTCCTAAAATTTGTATCTCAATATGTCTAGATTTTTTAACATATCTTTCAATAAATATTCTTTCATCATTAAATCCTGACTTTGCTTCTCTTTGTGCGCCAATGATCGATTCTTTTAGATCTTTTTCTTTTTCCACAATCCTCATTCCCTTACCGCCACCCCCAGCTGCAGCTTTTATTAATAATGGATAACCAATATTTTTGGCTTCTTTAATACTTGTTGTCATTGGAAGTGTAGGAACATTTGCTTTTATAGCTAGTTCTTTTGCTTTAAGCTTATCTCCCATAACAGAAATGACATGAGGTGAGGGGCCCACCCATACCAATCCATTTTTAATAACTTTTCTTGCAAAAGATGCGTTTTCAGATAAAAAACCATATCCAGGATGAATAGCTTCTGCCCCAGATTTTTTAGCTGCTTCTAATACCAATGAGCTATCTAGATAGCCGCCATTTGGAAGATGAATAGCTTGATCGGCTTCTTTTACATGAGGTGCATCTTTATCAGCATCAACATATATAGCAATACAGGTAAGTCCCATTTCGTGGGCACTTCTTATTATCCTGCATGCAATTTCGCCTCTATTCGCAACTAATAATTTATTAAAACTCATAGTCTGAACACCCCATATTCTTTAGCTCCCTCTATAGGAGTATTTGATACAACTGATAAACAAAATCCAATGATGTCTCTCGTATTTCTTGGATCAATGATTCCATCATCTGTGACCATGCTACTAGCAACCAGTCCAAGCGATAGTTTTTCTAAATGATCTATTACCATTTTTTTTAACTCCTCATCTGCTTTTTCGTCAAAATCTTTTCCATCTCGCAAAGATTTTGCTCTTCTTACAATAGACATAACACCTGCCATTTGTTCAGGACCCATTACAGCAATTTTTGCAGTTGGCCAAAGGAAGGTAAATCTATTATTAAAAGCCTTGCCAGACATTGCATAGGTACCAGCCCCATATGATGCCCCTACAATAATAGTAATATGAGGCACTGTAGAGTTTGATACAGCATTTATTAATTGAGAGCCTTTTTTAATAATGCCTTGGCTTTCAAAGTCCTTGCCAACCAAGAAGCCTGTGACGTTATGAAGAAAAATAAGAGGTATATCTCTTTTGTTACAAAGCTGAATAAAAGTTGCTGCTTTTTCTGCTGATTCTGGGTATATGGGTCCATTATTACCGAGTATTCCTATTTGATATCCATGTACTGACGCCCATCCACAAATCATTGTTGGTCCATAAAGAGGTTTAAATTCCTCAAACTTTGAACCATCTGAGAATCTTGCAATAACCTCTCTGATATCAACTGCTGATTTTAGATCTTCACTAATAATTCCTAATAATTCTTCTTGATCATATTTTGGTTCTTCGCTTTCTTTAAGAGGCTCTAATCCAGTTTTATTCCAATTCAAATGCGAGACAACCTCTCTACATATTCTTAGCGCATCCATCTCATCTTCTGCTAGGTAATCTGATAAACCTGATTTTTCAGAATGCATTCGTGCGCCACCAAGTGTTTCATCATCAGATTCTTCGCCTGTAGCCATTTTTACAAGAGGAGGGCCGGCTAGAAATGCTTTCGATTGCCCTTTGATAAATATATTATAGTCTGACATACCTGGTTGATATGCACCTCCAGCCGTTGAAGATCCAAAGACAACTGAAATAACAGGTATTCTCATTTTTGATAGTTCTGTCATCTCATAAAAAAATCTACCCGTAGCTGCAAAATGAGTTGTTTGAATAGAAGGAGCAATCGGAGGCGTGTCTCCTTTATTAAAACCTGAGACGCTTAAATCACCTCCAGCAGATTCAACAAAACTAATAAATGGAATCTTATTATCTCTCGATATTTCAATAGCTCTCTTCCATTTTTCTCCAACATAAACAGTCATAGCTCCTGCTTTAACTGTTGGATCATTGGCAAATATGACACACTCAACGCCTGCAATTATTCCTATTCCTGACACACAGCCACCACCAACGTTATAGTCATTAGTGCCATAACCAGCATATGGTTGGATCTCAAGAAATGGGCTATCAGGATCAATGACATTCATCACTCTTTCTCGAACTGGCATTTTTCCTCTTTTTGCCAATCTTTCATGATGGTGTGATCCCCCTCCAAGTTCAGCAAGATCAAGAAGATCTTCAAGAAACTCTAATTTTTGATGCATCATGTCTTTATTTTTAAGATATTGCTCAGATTTAATATCTAGCTTGGTTTTAAAAGTAGGGGCAATATTTTTAGTTTTCATATTGGATAAGATAATTAGTTCTTATTTAATGGTAATATATAAGTAGTAATATTACCACTATAAAATAGTATTATAATTATTCAAATACAGGATTTCAAAAATGATTAAAATATATGGAACTGAAAATTCAAGAGCTATGAGGCCTATATGGACTGCTGAAGAAATGGGAATAGACTATGAATTGGTCATGATGCCTTTTCCACCTCGTGTCTTCATGAAAGAATATCTTGACATAAATATATTAGGAACGATTCCGTATTTAATAGATGGTGACATTAAAATGACTGAATCTGTTGCAATGAGCCAATATCTTGTTGAAAAATATGGTCCCTCAGATTTGAGAGTCATGCCAGATGAAAAAGATTATGCTTCCTATTTAAATTGGCTTTATCATTCTGATGCTACATTAACATTTCCACAAACTGTGGTTTTAAGATACAAATATCAAGAACCAGGAGTTGCAGATGCAGCAGTAGAAGGCTATAGCAGATGGTTTGTATCAAGACTAAAGTTGCTTGAAAATGAGCTAGATAACAAAGAATATTTATGCTCTGATAGATTTACTATTGCAGACATATGTGTGAGTTATGCTATCAATTTGGCTGGTTCCTTAGGCATAGAACAGGCTTATAAACCAAATATAAAAAGATGGACAGATATGTTATTTGATAGGCCAGCATTTAAAAAAAGTAGGAGCTATAAATATGAAGAAGTTAAATAAGTTATTTTTTATATCATTTATCTCCTTTTCATTTTTTTTACACAGCGAAAAGACTATTCATACCTCACATCTTGATAGCATTGTCTTAGGTTCAGGTTGTTTTTGGGGAGCAGAGAAAGGATATGAATCTCTAGAGGGAGTAGAAAATGCAATCTCTGGATATTCAGATGGATATGGTATCAAGCCAAGCTATAGAGCTATAACTAAATTAAAGAATAAGTTTAATGAAAATAACTTTGCTGAAGTAGTAGAGGTTACTTTTAATAAAAGTGAAATATCATTAGAGCTATTACTTCATCATTACTTTGAATCTCATGATCCAACTCAACTAAATCGACAAGGTAATGATATTGGAACTCAATATAGATCAATTATTTTATATAAAGATGAATCCCAAAAAGAAATAATTGAAAGGGTGGTTGATGAATATCAGATGCTGTTAACTGAAGCAGGATATGGAGAAATACAAACCTCAATAAAATTACTTGAAAAGTTTTATGATGCAGAGGATTACCATCAAGACTATATAAAGAAAAATCCAAATGGTTATTGCCCTGATCATTCTACTGGGGTTGTTTTTAATACAAGAAATAATCAAAGTGAGGATATAGATAATTCAGATTTGCTAATAGGCAAACATATTTTAGTAATTGACTCTGAAAATTATTGTCCTTATTGTGAAAAATTTGATGAAGATGTTATTAGTAAATACTCAGGAACTATCCCTATTTCAAAAAGAACAGCTAGTAATTTAAATCAATTGGCTCTAGAAACACCTACTTGGGCGACACCAACTATTGTTTTTTTAGAAGATGGCAAAGAGGTTTTTGCTTATCAGGGTTATATGGAATCTCAAGACTTTTATAAAGCATTTGGTGCATTCAAGCTTGGAAAATCTGAAGCTTATGATGTAGCTTTTAATAAAGGAACAGATTCAAGATTTTGCAAGGAATACCAAATATTTAAAAATACACCGGATGGAATTTTCATAGATAAGTTAAGCGGAGCTCCATTATTTGATACAAAAGATAGATTTGTATCTAGGTCTGGGTGGCTATCTTTCACTAAACCTATTGAAGCTTCAGTATATGAGCTTCCTGACAATAGTTTTGGTATGAGAAGAACTGAAATTAGATCTGTTTCCTCTGACATTCATCTGGGTCATGTTTTTGATGATGGACCTAATGGAATGCCAAGATATTGTATCAATGCAACTGTTTTAGAGTTTGTTGAGAGAAAAGATCAAAATATTTAGTTGATCACTCTTCAAATAATGAGTTCATATTTTCATATGCTTCAATAAATTCCTCTTTATATTTTTGAACAGTTTGGCCAGCACCAATACTTTCTGTTACTAACCCTATACCCTGACCAACCCAATATGTTTCAAGTTTTTTAGCACCTTCATGTCCAATTTGCGCTTGGTCTCTTACAACCCTTAGAGCTGGTTCACTAACCATAGTTTGAAGAGGCATAGGTAAAGGTTCTGGTGCTTCTTTTGATTCCCATGCATCAGTCCATGGGGATTTAAGTTGTCTTGAATGCTTGCCAGTCCTGCTTTTCGATCTTACAGTTTCACTTGAGGATGCTGCTACCATTTTTTCTTTAATATTCTCAGATGTTTCAGCTTCATTAGTTGGAAGAAATACTGATGCGCACCATACACCATCTGCACCCATTGCCATTATTCCAGCCATTTGTTCACCAGTAGCTATTCCACCAGCTGCTAATATTGGTATATTTCCATAGGGTTTTAATGCTCTTCTAACCTCTGGAACTAAAACCATTGTTGAAACACTTCCACAATGTCCACCGCCTTCTGTCCCTGAAACGACAACCAAATCAACACCTGCTTCTACTTGCTTTATTGCATGTTCTTTAGCTCCAACAAGAGCTGCAACTGCAACTCCATTATCTTTTCCCATTTTAAGCATCCAGTCTGGCGGAACACCAAGAGCATTAGCAACCAACTTAATAGGATGTGAGAAGGCTACATTCAAAACATCTTGAGCAATTTCAAAACCTTTACCCAAAATGGCATTTGAATTTTTTTCTGTTTTAGCAGATCCTTCGCTATTTCTAAGATAGTCTGCATCAATATCATATTCCTGCAACACATCTGCCCTAAAGTCTCTATATTCTTGTGGAATCATTTCTCTTAAATCATTCAATGAATTGCCTTGACCTTTACCTTTATAGGAATTTGGCACTAGTACGTCTACCCCATAAGGCATACCATTTATATTGTCATCTATCCACTTTAAATCTATTTCTAATTTTTCAGGAGAGTGTCCAACTGCTCCTAAGACACCCATACCCCCAGCTTTTGAAACTGCTACAACAACATCCCTACAATGACTAAACGCAATAAGAGGAAATTCGATATCAAACATTTCACAAATAGGAGACTTCATATTTATACAATTTTTTAAAACTAATTCTATTCTATAATAGAAATTGGAAAATATTTACAATAAACAATGATGAATCAAAATCTCAAAACTTTTACTGTTCCAGATCTATGTGATTTGTATGAAAATGAAATAGATGTTGGTGATTTATTTTTAAAATCATTTGGCAAGCGTCAAAAATTTTTTGGAGAAATCAAAACTGCAGAATGTCCTCATAGTAACAGCATTGTGAAAGAGCTAGCCCAAGAAGATGGAAAAGATAAAGTCTTAGTCATAAAGCATACCGGTGATGATTTGTGTTCTATGGTTGGAGACCAAATAGCCGCCATGGCATATGAGAACAACTGGAATGGCATATTTGTAGATGGTTATATAAGAGATATAGAGATTATTAAAAACATTGATATTGGTGTTTATGCAATTGATACATACCCAAAAAAAACGGATAAAACAGTTGGGATTGGGTCAAAAAATTCAGCTTTTAAGATTGGGAGTGTGGGTATTAAAACAGGATCTTGGATTTATGTAGATTCTAATGGCTGGCTGGTTTCAAGAGAAAAACTAAAACTTTAATTTACTTATACTCTCATCTTTAACAATCCATATGCTTTCAATCCATTTTTTAAAATCATCTCTATAAGAGCTATCTTCCATATAGTTTTTATTTTTTAAATAATTTGGTATTTGATGTTGTTTTACTAAAATCTTAACTTCCTTCATTTCGCCCTTTAAAAAAGACCAAGCATCTCGTTTATCTGATTTATATACTACAGAATAGTCAACTAAATTTTCTATTTCAGGCATTGCTGATAAAGCTGTAGCCATTCCCCCAACTCTTGGTATTAAAAGATTTATATATGGTGAATTTTGATCTTTATGTTTAGTTGGATTATTTCTTGTTCCTTCTGCATAACTGAATATCGTTGAAGGAGATCTCATAAATCTTTTGCATGATTCAAGAGTATTTTGGTAATCTTTCAATCTTAAACTTGGATCTAATTCTATTTCTTTTTTTGAATGCCTGTTCACAAAAGGCATATTTAAAGTTTTATTAGCAAGATATATAAATGGTATCCATCTGAGCTCCTTTTTCATAAAAAACTTTAATAAAGGTATTCTTTTATGAGCAACTACTAATAATAAAAATATATCTGCCCAAGACTGGTGATTTGACATAGCCATATACCAAACATTTTTATCAAATTTATTATCATCAAAGACAGTAATATTGTTTCCATGCATTAATAACAATATAAGTTTTAATCCATATACAGTAAGGTCTCCAATCTTATTAGAGACTTTACTAATATATTTTTTAAATGATTTTGTAGGAAAGAATACTCTTGGAATGTTTACTAAAAATAAAGTTCCAAATCCAATAGTAAGCTCTAAAAGGATCAATAAAAAAGTTAATACTCCTATGCAATTTGATTTAATTGAATTCATAAAAAACTGTCTTTATTTAAAAACCACTTATATTTGCATACCTCTCAGTATGGAACTTAGAACTTCCAAATATTTGTTCCACAACCCTTGCCCTTTTAAGGTAAAAACCAAGGTCATATTCATCAGTTACTCCAATTCCACCATGCATTTGTATGGCTTCATTTGAAACTAAATGAAGTGTTTCACCAGCAATAGTTTTAGCAAGACTAGCAAGCCTTTGCAATTCATTAGAATTATCGTCAGCTCCTTGCATTGCTGCCATCACAGAAGATTTTGTAAGCTCTAGCTCACAAAACATTTCAGCAGCCCTATGTTGTAGTGCTTGAAATGTTCCAATCAGAACTCCAAATTGCTTTCTTTCTTTAAGATAATTAATTGTAGATTCAAATGCTGCTTCAGCATTACCTAGCATCTCTGCAGAAATTGCAATCCTTCCAATATCTAAGATATTTTCAATTGCTTCTCCTCCTGCCTCTACATCACCAAGAATATCTTCTTTTTGAATTACAACATCTGAGAAACTTATGTTCGCATAGTTTCTTGAATCAGCCATGCTTAATTTAGTAACTTCTATATTCGGTTGATTATTCTCAACTATAAATAAAGTAAGCCCAGTATTATCACCAGAGTTACCTGATGTTCTTGCTAAAACAATAAATATATCTGCACTTGCTCCATCAACTACAAAGACTTTTTTCCCATTTAAAATATAAGCATCATCTTTTAAAACTGCAGACATATTGGTTTTCAATGGGTCATGATGACTTGTTTCATCTATTGCGATGGCAGTAGTAATCTCACCACTTACGATTTTTGGGAGGTAGTTATTTTTTTGCTCTTCAGTACCAAAATGAGTTATTGCATGTGCGCCAAGTACGCCTGTTGCAAAAAGTGGAGAGGGCGTTAGTGTTTTTCCGCATTCTTGAAGAATTACGCTAATTCCAGCAACTCCAAAATTTGAGCCACCAAACTCTTCTGGTATTAAAATACCTGACCAACCCAATTTAACCATTTCCTGCCAAATATCCATATCCCATAGCTTGCTATCATTGTCATCCCTAAGAGATCTAAAATGATTAACCGGTGTTCTCTCCTCGGCAAAGTTCTTTGCAGTATCTTTTAAAAATTGCTGCTCTTCATTTAATATTAATTTCATTATTTATTCCCAGTACAAATTTTAACTTGGTAAACCAAGAACTCTTTTTGATATTACATTTAATTGGACTTCTGAAGTTCCTCCTTCTAGAGAGTTACCTTTAGTTCTAAGCCATGACCTAGTCAAATTTTTATCTGAATCATCAAACTCATCACCATCCCATGCAACACCATCAGTACCCATTGCAGCTATCATTAATTCATGACGTTTTTTATTATGCTCTGTTCCATACAATTTAAACATTGAAGCAGTAGCACTTGCTTTTCCACCCTCGTCTCCAGCTCTTTGAAGTGTTAGACCAAAAGCATGCTCTTTAATTTTGTGGGATGCTATCTCAGATCTATAAAATCCATTACTTATTTTTCCATTTTCTTCACCGAGATGTTTTTTAGCGATTGAAATTATATCTTTTTTACTGCCCATTCCAGATGCAAGTCCAAAATTTGAAATAAATGCTCTTTCGTGCTGTAGAAGAGCCTTTGCTATAGCCCAACCAGCATTTAACTGACCAACAAGATTTGATTTTGGGACTTTAACATCATCAAAAAATGTTTCACAAAATGGCGATTTACCAGAAATTAAAGTTATTGGTTTTGTTGAAACACCTTTAGTTTCCATATCAATAAGTAAGAAGCTTATTCCATCATGTTTTGGTTCTTTTGGTCCAGTCCTAACCAAAGCAAAAATCCAATCAGCTTTATCGGCATAAGATGTCCAAACTTTTTGACCATTCACCATAAAATGTTCACCAATATCTTCAGCTTTAGTGGCCAAACTTGCCAAGTCTGAACCTGAGCCTGGCTCAGAATAACCCTGACACCATCTAATTTCACCTTTAATAATTTTAGGCAGATGCTCCTTCTTTTGTTCTTCAGAACCATATTCAAGTAAAACAGGTGCTAGCATCCATATGCCAAAACTTAATAAAGGTGATCTTGCCCCTATAGCAAACAGTTCTTCATTGAGAATTTTAACTTCTTCTTTATTGAGTCCGCCTCCACCATATTCAGATGGCACTGTTGGCATGGTCCAACCTTTTTCACCCATTCTATCAAGCCATATTTTTGAATCAGGATTTTTATAAACCGCCTTTCTACCTCCCCAAACCTCATCAATTGGTGTATCTGGATCTGCTCCAGCTCTCATGGAT